>JAITUD010000191.1 GCA_031286555.1 Microbacterium sp.
AGCAGCAGCCGCGCGGCGGCCGCGGGGCCGACCAGGAACGCGAGGAGCGTCCACGGCGGAAGGGCTCCCGCGAAGCCGTTCCAGGTGATCTCGCCCAGGAGCGACAGGGCGATCGATGAGACGAACAGCACGGCGGAGATCCACGGCCGCCTGCGCGGTGCGGGCAGCAGTGCCACCACGGCCGCGGCGCCGCAGCCCAGCACGGCGACGACCGGACCCCAGACGGTCGTGACCGTCGAGGCGCGGCCGATGTCGCCGAGCGCCAGAAGCACCAGAAGCAGGGTCGGGAGCAGCAGCAGGGCGGTCCGCGGCGAGACCGGTTCGCGCGGCGCACGATCGGCGGTGCGGACGGCGAACACCAGCAGGACGGCCTGGAGCACCAGGAGCGTCACGTCCCAGGCATCCGACCGCCAGACCGCGCCGTAGCCGCCCAGCATCGCGTGGGTCGCGGCGCTGAGCAGCACGCCGAGGAACACACTCGGCACCAGCGTGCGGCCGAGGGATCCCGCCGCCAGGCACAGTGCCGACACCGCGAGCACCACCCCGAGCGAGCTGCCGTACAGCTGCACGTCGCCGCCGTCGGGGTTCATGCGCAGCAGCAGGCGCACCCCGAAGGCGGCGACCAGCAGCCAGGCGGCGAGCACCGGTGCGGCGCGGCGCACGAACACGACGATCGCGAGCGGCAGCGCCATCACCAGCAGGGCGTAAGCCCCCATGATCTCGGGCGGCGTCTCGGCCGCACGGCCGAACAGCGTGATGAGGGAGGGCGTCCAGAGACGCCACAGATCGATGAGCAGCCACGCGGCGACGATGCCGGTCAGGCTGAGCGAGAGCCTTCTCATGGCCAGAGTCTGGCCGAACGTCGTGGCCGGCCCGTGGTGGGCGCGCCGGTCTACGCCAGCCCGTGCCGGTGCGCCAGCACCACCGCCTGCACGCGGTCGCGAGCGCCGAGCTTCTGCAGGATGCGCGACACGTGCGTCTTCACGGTCGCCTCGCCGATGTACAGCTCGGTCGCGATCTCGCCGTTGCTGCGGGCATCGGACATCAGGGCCAGCACCTCGGCCTCGCGGTCGGTGAGCGGCTCGGCGAGGATGCTCGTGTCGACCGCGCGCACGGGTGACGGCGCAGCCGTCGGGACCTGCGAGAACCGTGTCAGCACGCGGCGGGTCACCTCGGGTGCCAGCATCCCGTCGCCGGCGGCGAGCGCGCGCACGGAGGTGAGCAGCTCCTCGGGGCCGGCATTCTTCAGCAGGCAGCCGCTCGCGCCGGCATCCAGCGCGTCGAAGAGGTAGTCGTCGCGGTCGAAGGTCGTCACGATGACGACGGCGGACGCCACGGACGGATCGGCCACGATCCGCCGCGTCGCCTCGAGCCCGTCCATGTCGGGCATCTGCACGTCCATGGTGATCACGTCGGGCTGCAGTGCGGATGCCGCGGCCACCGCCTCCGCACCGCTGGATGCCTCACCGACCACCTCGATGTCGGGCTGCGTGCCGAGGATCGTGCGGAACCCCGCACGCAGCATCGCGTGATCGTCGACCAGCAGCACCCGGATCATCGTGCTCCCTCCATCTGTTTCGAAGCGGGGACGCGAAGCGGCACGGTGGCCCGCACCCGGAAACCGCCCTGCGGGCGGGGGGCGAGCTCGATCGTGCCGCCCGAGGCGAGTGCGCGCTCGCGCATGCCCAGCTGGCCGAGCCCAGGACGCAGCGCGGTGATCGCACGGCCGGTGTTGACCACCTCCAGCTCCACCGCATCCGGCTCGTACCGCACCCGCACGTCGGCGGTCGCGCCGATGCCGGCATGCCGACGGGCGTTCGTGAGCGCCTCCTGCGCGATCCGGTACAGGTTCACCGAGACGACGCCCGGCACTGGGACGGGGTCGCCGACGACCGTGTACGCGGTCGGCAGCCCGGCATCCCTCGACGACGAGACGAGCTGCGCGATGTCGTCGAGCGAATGGGTCGAGGCGGGGTCGTCGGTCTCGCCACCCGGCGCGCGCAGCGTCTCGAGCAGCTGGCGGAAGTCGCCGATCGCCGCGCGGGACGCCTCTTCGATGCTCTCGAGCAGACGCTTCGCCTGCTCGGGATCCTGGTCGACGACCAGGCGGGCGGCACCGGCCTGCACGCCCATCACCGAGACGTGGTGCGCGACGACGTCGTGCAGCTCGCGGGCGATCCGCACCCGGTCCAGTGCGACGGCCTGCGCGGCCGACACCTCCCGCTCGGCCTCGAGCTCGGCGGTGCGTCGGGCGAGGGTGTCGCGCTCGTGCGCGGCATGCCAGGAGCGCTCGCCGAAGTAGTACGCCCCGCCGAAATAGAGCACGTTCACGAGCAGGTTCAGCATCATCATCGCCACGTAGGGCGAGAACAGTCCCGCCGCGACATCCACCTTGTCGGCCTGCTCGATCGCGTCGCGGTACATCACGATGATCAGCCAGACGAACATGCCGACAATGATCGCGGCGCGCACGTACATCGCCCGGCGCCGGTCGTTCATCCAGGCGCCGACCGTGTACAGCGCGATGAACATCGCGATGTTGCCGACATACATCTCGGGGATGCGCAGCGTGACGGCCATGAAGTACGCGAGCGAGACGACGATCGCGACCGTCGCCGGATACCGGCGCCGCAGCGCGAGCGGCCCGGTCACGATCAGCACGTAGGGCAGGGCGGTCCACGGCTCGGCCTGCGCGTCGCCGTAGATCCCGGCGATCGAGCTCAGCGCCGCGCTGAGGATGCCGCCGACGAAGAGCACCCCCGCGAGCAGCAGGTCGCCGCGCCGGTCGCGCTCGGACGGGGTTCGGGTGAACATGCCTTCCACGCTAGGGCCCGACGTGCACCCCTGGCATCCCCCGCGAGGCGGATGCCGCGGTGCGAGAATCGAGCGTGACCAGACCGCGGCTCGCTCCCCTGTATCTCGCCGGCTTCACCACGGCCTTCGGTGCGCACGGCATCGCCGCGGCTCTCGGCGCCGAGAGCGAGGACATCGGCTGGACGCTGCTGGCCTTCGGATTCACCCTCGCGCTCTACGACCTCGCCGAGGTGCTGCTCAAGCCCGTGTTCGGCGCGCTCAGCGATCGGATCGGCGTGCGTCCGGTGATCGTCGGCGGGCTGCTCGCCTTCGCCGCGTTCTCGGTGGTCGGCGCGCTGCTGCCAGGGACCCTCGGTCTGGTCATCGCGCGGTTCGGACAGGGGGCCGCGGCGTCAGCCTTCTCACCGGCGTCCTCGGCGGCGGTCGCGCGGCTGTCCGATGATTCGAGTCGCGGCACCTACTTCGGCCGCTACGGCTCGTGGAAGAGCCTCGGCTACGCGCTCGGCCCGCTGATCGGCGCGGTGCTGGTGATCTGGTCGGGTCTGCCCGCGCTGTTCTGGGCGCTCGCCGTGCTGGGCATCGCCGCCGCCGCGTGGGTGCAGTTCGCCGTACCGAAGGTGCCCGTGCTGCCGCGCAAGCGGGTCACGCTGGCCGACCTCGGCCGCGAGCTCACTGCCCCGGGCTTCCTGCTGCCGACTCTTGTGCTCGCCGCAACCACCGGTGCACTCGCCGTCGCGGTCGGCTTCCTGCCGCTGCTCGGCCGGCAGATCGGCATCGGCACGATCGGCAGCATGGCGCTGGTGACCGTGCTCGCCGTGATCTCGAGCATCGCGCAGCCGTGGGTCGGCGCCCGACACGACAAGGGGCGGATGCCGGTGCGAGCAGGGGCCGTCGGGGGACTGGCGCTGATCGCGGTGGGCATCGCACTCGCCGCGGGCGCCGCGTTCGCGGCATCCGGGTCGTGGCTCGCGATCGCCGGACTCGTGGCCTCCGCTCTGCTCGTGGGCGCAGGCGTCGGAACGGCGACGCCGGTCGCGTTCTCGCACCTGGCAGCGTCCACGCCGGCGGACAGGATGGGGCGCACGATGGGCAGTGCCGAGCTCGGGCGAGAGCTCGGCGATGCCGGCGGGCCCTTGGTCGCCGGGGCTGTCGGTGCGGCATCGGTTCCGGGGCTCGGGCTGGCGGTGGTCGCGGCGCTGACGGCGGGCGCCGGCGTGCTCGCGGCGATCGGCCTGCGCCGGCGCTGAAGTTGCTATTGACAAGCTTGCTTGTTTTTTGCAAGCTTGTCGCAGCAGGCCCGCATCGCGCGGGCCACCGGCAGAGGAGCCATCGTGACCAACGTCTTCATCAGTCTTCCCGTCACCGACCTCGAGCGCACCAAGGCCTTCTACACGGCCCTCGGCTGCGCGATCAATCCGGAGATGTCCGACGAGAACGGCGTCTGCGTCGTCTTCGACGACAACATCTACCTGATGATGATCACCCGCGAGTTCTTCGCGACCTTCACCGACAAGCCCATCGCCGACCCGAACGTCACACTGCAGACCTCCGTGTCGTTCAGCCGCGACTCCCGCGAAGAGGTCGATGCGATCGTCGCGAAGGGCCTCGCCGCAGGGGGAGCTGAGCCGCAGCCCGCACAGGACTACGGCTTCATGTACTCCCGCGACCTGAACGACCCCGACGGCAACTCGCTCGGCTTCCTGCACATGGTGCCGGCCGACGCCGTGGTCTGACGTGGCGGCGCGCAGCTACGGCCAGTACTGCGGAGTCACGACGGCCGTCGAACTGGTCGGGGAGCGATGGGCGATGCTCATCGTCCGCGACCTGCTCGTCGGCCCTCGGCGCTACACCGACCTGAAGCAGGGACTGCCGCGCATTCCCACCAACATCCTGTCCACCCGGCTGAAGGAGCTGCAGGAGGGTGGGGTCGTGCGGCGCGTTCC
>JAITUD010000194.1 GCA_031286555.1 Microbacterium sp.
TCCGATCGGCAGGTGCTCACCCCCTGGGGCGAGCGCCCCGTGGCGCCGCGTGATCCCACCCGCCCCTGGCCGGGGAGCCTGCCGGGGCCGCATCCTGCCGAGGTGTTCGATCCGCCGCGACCGATCCGGGTGCGTGCTGCCGGCGACGCCGCCATCGAGGTCGACGAGCGCGGCGCGCTCTCCGCCGCGCCTGCCTATGTCGAGGACGCCGCCGTGGCCTCCTGGGCTGGTCCGTGGCCGGTGCAGGAGCACCGCTGGGATGCCGGCCGGGCCCGCAGCGGGCAGCGCTTCCAGCTGGTCGACGAACGCCAGCGTGCCTGGCTGGTCGTCCTCTCGGAAGACGGCTGGCTGGCAGAGGGGCGGTACCGATGAGCACGGTGTCGATCAGCAGAGGGCGGTACCGCTGATGGGCTGGCACAACCCCGATCTCACCTGGGCCGAGCTGGAGCGCACGCTCAGCGAGCCCACCGCCCCGCCGTCCGCCGAGCCCCTCGGCACCCGCATCGACCCCGGGCCGCTCAGCCGGCATCGGGCGCCGATCACGCCCCCGCCCGCACTCCGTCCCGACGACGCCGTCCCCTACGCCGAGCTGCACGCGCACTCGTCGTTCTCCTTCCTCGACGGCGCCTCCTCCCCCGACGATCTGCTCGCCGAGGCCGAGCGTCTCGGGCTCACGGCGCTCGCGATCACCGACCATGACGGGTTCTACGGCGCCGCCCGGTTCGCCGAGGTCGCTGAGCTGACCGGCGTGCAGACGGTGTTCGGTGCCGAGCTCTCACTCGACCTGCCCACCCCGCAGAACGGCATCCCCGATCCGGTCGGCGACCACCTGCTGGTGCTCGCGCGCGGGCGGGAGGGGTACCGCCGGCTGTCCTGGGCGATCACACAGGCGCAGCTGCGCGGCGGCGAGAAGGGACGCCCGGTCTACGACCTGGACGAGCTCGCGGCGAGCGCGGAGGGCCACTGGACGATCCTCACCGGATGCCGCAAGGGCGGGGTGCGCCGCGGGCTCGCGCATGGAGACGCGCAGACGCCACTGCGTCGCCTGGTGGATCTGTTCGGCCGGGACCAGGTGGTCGTCGAGCTCATCGACCACGGCGACCCTCGCGACACCGGGCGCAACGACATCCTGGCCGCACTGGCCGGCGAGCTGCGGCTGCCGATCGTGGCGACCAACAACGTGCACTACGCCGCGCCCGCACAGGCCGGGCTCGCCGAGGCCGTGGCCTCCGTGCGCGCCACCCGCAGCATGGATGACCTGGACGGCTGGCTGCCGGTGCACGGCTCGGCGCATCTGCGCAGTGGGGCGGAGATGACCGAGCGCTTCCGCCGCTACCCCGGTGCGGTCGCGCAGAGTCTGCGGATCGCGGCGGACTGCGCCTTCCCGCTGCGCAAGGCGAAGCCCGACCTTCCCCGGCTCGACATCCCCGGCGGCATCCCCCCGATGCAGCACCTGCGCGAGCTGGTGTGGGCCGCCGTTCCGGAGCGGTACCCGCGCCTCGATGCGGAGGACCGCTCACGCATCGAGCGCGAGCTGAACGTCATCGAGGAGAAGGACTTCCCCGGGTACTTCCTCATCGTGCACGGCATCGTCGAGGAGGCGCGGCGCCGGGGCATCCTCTGCCAGGGGCGGGGCTCTGCCGCGGCGAGCGCGGTCTGCTATCTGCTGGGCATCACCGCCGTCGATCCGATCCTGTACCGACTCCCCTTCGAGCGCTTCCTCGCCACCACGCGCACCGAGGAGCCGGACATCGACGTGGACTTCGACTCCGGCCGGCGCGAGGAGATCATCCAGTGGGTGTTCCGGGAGTACGGTCGCGATCGCGCCGCGCAGGTGGCCAACGTCATCCAGTACCGCCCGAAGAACGCCGTGCGCGACATGGCGCGCGCGCTCGGGCACTCCCCCGGCCAGCAGGATGCCTGGTCGAAGCAGGTGGACGGATGGAGCAACGGCATCGAGGTCGCCGAGGGCACCGACATCCCCGGTGACGTGCTCGCCTATGCCGGCGAGCTGCTGAAGGCGCCACGGCATCTCGGCATCCACTCCGGAGGGATGGTGCTGACCGCGCAGCCGGTCGGCGAGGTGGTGCCCGTCGAGCACGCGCGCATGGAGGATCGCACCGTCATCCAGTGGGACAAGGACGACGCCGCTTCGATGGGGCTCGTGAAGTTCGATCTGCTGGGGCTGGGTATGCTGGCGGCACTGCGGCACTGCTTCGACCTCGTCGAGGAGGCCACCGGAGAGGTCTGGACGCTCGCTTCGCTCCCCAAGGAGGAGCCGGCGGTCTACGACATGCTCTGCCGGGCCGACTCGATCGGGGTGTTCCAGGTGGAGTCCAGGGCGCAGATGGGTCTGCTCCCCCGGCTGCAGCCGCGGGAGTTCTACGAGCTGGCCGTGCAGATCGCCCTGATCCGGCCCGGCCCCATCCAGGGCGGTGCCGTGCATCCGTTCGTGCGGCGCAAGATGGGGCAGGACGAGGTGACCTACGCCCACCCGGATCTCGAGCCCGTGCTGAAGCGCACCCTGGGCATCCCGGTGTTCCAGGAGCAGCTGATCCAGATGGCCACGACGCTCGGCGACTGCACCGCCGACGAGGCCGACCTGCTGCGCCGGGCGATGGGCTCCAAGCGCGGCATGGAGAAGATCGAGAAGATCAGGGAGTCGCTGTACGCGGGCATGGAGCGGCGCGGGCTGAGCCAGGAGGCGTCCGACCGGATCTACGCGCAGATCCAGGCGTTCTCGAACTTCGGCTTCGCCGAGTCGCACTCGCTGTCGTTCGCCCTGCTCGTGTACGCCAGCTCCTGGCTGAAGCTGCACTATCCGGCGGCGTTCCTCGCGGGGCTGCTGCGGTCGCAGCCGATGGGGTTCTACTCGGCCTCGACTCTGACCTCCGACGCCCGCAGGCACGGTGTGAAGGTGCTGCGGCCCGATCTCCATCTCTCCGGTGCGACCGAGACCCTGGAGCGGATCGAGGACGGCATCGCTCCCACCGGTCTGGATGCCTGCCTCGCGACCCCTCAGCCCGGAATCAGCCCCTTCGACCGCACAGCCCCCGACAAGTCTCCCGCGCATCGCCGCGACGGCCGGTTCGCGGTGCGGCTCGGGCTGTCCGGCGTCCGTGGCATCGGCACTCCCCTGGCCGAGCGGATCGTGGCATCCCGCGAGCAGGACGGCCCGTTCCGCG
>JAITUD010000246.1 GCA_031286555.1 Microbacterium sp.
GCAGTTCGCGACCGAGGTTCTTGCGGGTCAGACCGGCGAGCGGCGGTTGCACGGGACCTCCCAGTGATCGGATGCTTCACCCTATCGCCGCAGGGGTCGCCCGTTCCGGGCGATTTCCGCGCGTCGTCGGCGCGCTCTGCGGGCATCCTGCGAGGCGGACCGTGGCACCTCTGTCGCGCGGGCCGCCTGCTCGGGCACTATGGGTGTCATCCGCGCAGGGTGCGTGCCGACGGGAGCCCGTCGGGCGAAGGGAGTCGAGATGTCGGATGCCGCGACTGCGGGAGCGCCTTCGCCCAGTGTGAAGTCCCTGCTGATCATGTCCGTGCCGGCCGTCCTCGTCGGCGTCGGGTCGGCGCTCGTGCTGTGGCTGCTGGACTTCGTGTCGGAGTGGCTGCAGGGCATCGTGTGGACGACCCTGCCGCAGTCCTTCGGCGCGACCGAGGCGACCCCCTGGTGGATCTTCACCGTGCTGACGATCACCGGCGCCGCTGTCGGCCTCGTCGTCTGGCTGGTGCCCGGTCACGCCGGACCCGACTCGGCGACCACCGAGCTGGTCGCCGCGCCGTTGAAGCCCGGAGAGCTGCCCGGCCTGCTGCTGGCCACGGTGCTCGGCCTGGCCGGTGGCGTCAGCCTGGGTCCGGAGAATCCGATCATCGCGGTCAACTCCGCACTGGCGGTGGCGCTGCTCGCCCGCTTCGTCAAGGCGATCCCGCTGCCGCTGGCCATGATGCTGGCCTCCTCGGCCACGATCGGCGCCCTGTTCGGCACGCCGATCGCCGCCGCGCTGCTGTTCACCGGCGCCGTCGCCGCCGCGAAGGGCGGCGGGGCCCTCTGGGACAAGCTGTTCCTCCCGGTCGCCGCCGCCGGTGCGGGTGCGGTCACCATGCACCTGCTGGGCGGCAAGGCTCTCGCGTTCCAGGTGACGCCGATCGATCAGACCGACGGATGGATGCTGCTGTGGGGTCTGCTCGTCGCCGCGGCATCCGCTCTGATCGGCATCCTGCTCGCCTGGCTGCTGCCGCACGTGCATCGCGGGTTCCACTCGCTGCGCAACCCGGTGCTGATCAGCCTCGCCGGAGGCGTGGTGCTGGGTCTGCTGGGCATGTGGGGCGGGCCGATGACGCTGTTCAAGGGGCTCGATGAGACCGCAGAGCTGCTGAAGAATCCCGGTGACTACTCAGCGGCACAGCTCGCGCTCTTCGCCGGTGTGAAGATCCTCGCGCTGCTCGTCGCGGCCGCGGCGGGCTTCCGCGGTGGTCGCATCTTCCCCGCGGTGTTCATCGGGGTGGCGCTGGGCCTGCTCGCGCACGTGCTGTTCCCCGGCATCCCGCTCTCGCTCGCGATCGCCTGCGGATGTCTGGGCATCGTGCTCGCCGCCACCCGCGACGGATGGATCGCGATCTTCCTCGGGGCCGCGCTGGTCGGCGACCCGGTTGTGCTGCCGATGCTCTGCATCATCGTGCTGCCGGTCTGGCTGATGGTCACCAAGGCGCCCGAGCTGGTCGTGCACCCCGAACCGGAGCCGGCCGCCGCGCAGGCCTGACTCAGTCCTTCTTCGCCGCCGAGGCGGTGCGCAGCTCCTCCGCCTTGGCGTAGGCGGCCTCCAGCGATTCCATGAGCAGCGGCGTCGCGGCGAAGATCCGGTCCGACCCGACCGTCGACAGCGCGTGTCTGCGCAGGATCTCTCCGCGCTCCTTCTTCGGAATACCGCAGATCACAACGGGAATCCCCTGCGCATCCAGCCGAGCCAGGTGACGGTCGAACGCCTTCATGAACGTCGCGGAGGGGATCTCGTTCGAGCCTCGCAGGGACAGCACGAGTGCGGCATCCGTCGTCTGCGAGGAATCCGGCCAGTCCTGCGAGACGCGACTGACCTCGGCGAAGAAGCCGACGCCGGTGTACTGCAGCACCGTCGTTCGCCCGGAGGGCAGCTCGGCGGGCGGGTTCTGCAGGTGCCAGCCGCGCTTGCCGTGCACCATCTCGAAGAAGCGCGCGATGCGCGACACGCTCACCGCCACCAGCACGATCGACAGCGCGGCGCCGATGAAGATCGCCTGCTGCAGCGGCAGTTGAGTGGATGCCACGAACGTGACCACCATCGCGGCGAGGGACAGCCACGAGGTGCGGGCGACGAGCACGATGTCGGCCCGGCGCTCGATGATCAGCTCGGTGCCGATCACGAGCATCAGTCCGCCGATCACCGCCATCGGGATGTAGCCGGCGAGGGGTCCCACCGTGAGCACGATCAGCGCCAGCCAGATGCCCGAGAAGATCCCCGCCCAGCGGGTCTTCGCGCCCGCGCTGGTCGCGACGCCGGTGCGGGACATCGATCCACCGGTGGGAAGCGCGCCGAAGAAGCCACCACCGATGTTGGCGAGGCCCTGAGCGGTGAAGTCCTTCGAGGCGTCAGGACGAGTCCCGTCGGGGTTCGGCACCGACGATCCGATGCCTGCCGACTGGGCGAGTGCGACCAGTGCGATGGCGACCGCGCCGGTGGCGAGCGCGGGCAGATGGTCGAGGCTCGGCAGGGTGAATGGCGGCAGCGACTGCGGGATGGTGGCGATGTCCGAGACCCGGTCGAGCTTCGCGGGCAGCAGCAGCGACACGACCGTCGCCACGACGAGGGCGATCAGCGTCGCCAGCCCGCGCAGCCTCTTGAAGATCTGCAGCAACGCCCAGATCGCGACGGTGAGCACGGTGACTCCGACGGTGGGCCAGTCCCACCTGCCGATGTGGATGAAGGCGTCGATGATCTTGCCTGCGGTGTTCGACGACTGCGGCGAATAACCGGTCGCATCCTTCATCACCCCGGCGATGATCTGCAGGGCGATTCCCGTCGAGAGTCCGGTCATGACGGCCGTCGAGACGAACGACATCACGATGCCGAGCCGCAGCACACCGAGGATCAGCATGACCAGGCCGACCATGACCGTGAGCGTCGCGATCGCGCCGACGTCTCCGGGCTTGAGCCCGGCGCCGACCAGCACGCTGTTCGCGGTCAGGGCGATGGCGCTGGTCAGCGTCGTCACCATGAAGACCGTGCGCGCGAACGCCGACCCGATGATGGTCGGCACGATGCCCGACCACAGTCCGAGCGGTGCGGAGAATCCACCGAGGCTGGCGTAGGCCATGCCCTCGGGAATGGAGAAGAGTCCGGTGACGAACCCGGAGATCACGTCGCGGCCGGTCGGCTTCCCGAACCGGCCGCGCGCGGCCTTCGTCCTGGGCATCTCAGAAGCTGCCGATGCCCTTGCCGATCATCTGCACGCCGATCACCAGCAGCAGCACCGCCATGATGACCGCGTTCTCCTTGGTCAGCCACACCCGCAGCGCGTCGAGGGTGCCGCGCAGCTTCTCGGCGGCGAACAGGTAGCCGATCACGGGGATCAGCACGGTCGAGGCGGCGATGATCGTGAAGATCGCGATGACGAGCGTGATGTCTCCGCCGCCCAGCGACGCCGACCCGATCGTCACGCCCGCGCCGGCGGTCATCAGCAGGTTCTTCGGGTTGATGGCCGAGAGCAGGAAGCCGAGTCCGAGCGCCACGGGGAAGGTGATCTTGTCGATCGCCTGCATCCACTTCGGCATCGCCGGCTCTTCGCCGTCCTTCGGGCGCTTGCGCCACTGGCCGATCGCGAGCAGCAGGAGCCCTGCGCCGAGGAGCAGCTGGATGATGCCCTGGATCGGCTTGGACCCGCCGTCGTCGCCCTGCGGGAGCACCGAGGACAGCAGCGTGAACACCGTCGTCGCGATCACGATGCCGAGGACCCAGCCCAGCAGGAATCCGACACTCGTCACCCGGGCCTTGGGCGAGAGCAGCATCAGGATGGCGGCGATGATCGGAATCGGACTGATCGCGACTCCCACCGCCTGCGGCAGGATCTGACCGATGACATCTCCCATGTCCGTCAACCTCTCTGTGGCGCGGTTGCGGGCTGCGCC
>JAITUD010000280.1 GCA_031286555.1 Microbacterium sp.
GTCGACTCGGCGATCCCGGCTCTCGCGGCGAGCTCGGTGTTCGAGATGCGGCCGTTGCGGCTGAGCTCCGACAGCAGGGTGCGGTCGACGGCGTCCAGAGGCCCCGAGGATTCGATCTCCGGCATGGGCAGTTCCTCGCTCAATCGCGCATTTTCCGACAGGTTCACCAGCATCCTACGAAGAATCTTCGACAGGCATCCCCACCGGTCCTTGGAATCCTCATAATCGCTGATGAGAGAAGGAGCACGCAATGTCGCGGTCGATCGTCATCGGAGCGGGAATGGTGGGGCTTGCTACCGCCTGGCATCTGCAGGAGCGCGGGGTCGAGGTCACGATCATCGACCGGGTCGGCGTCGCCGCCGGATCCTCGTGGGGCAACGCCGGCTGGCTCACCCCCGGCAAGACGATTCCGCTGGCCGATCCCTCGCTGTGGACCTACGGGCCGAAGGCCCTGCTCGACCCGGATGCCGCGCTGCACGTGCCCTTCCGAGTCGATGCCGGGCTGTGGAGCTTCCTCGCGCAGTTCGCCGCCCACGGCACGAACAAGGCCTGGGACAGGACCATGGCCGACCTCACCCCGATCGACAGGATCGCCCTCGCCGGCTTCGACGAGCTGCAGGCCGGCGGCGTCGACTCGTGGACCCGCGAAGGACCGTTCGTGATCGGCTTCAAGGAGGAGGCGCACTCCAAGGGCTTCCTGCACGAGGTCGCCGGTGTCGTGCGGCACGGCCAGGACGTGCCGATGGAGCGTCTCGACACCCCCACCGACCTCGCACCGGTGCTGTCGGATGCCGTGAAGGTGGTCTACCGACTCGACAACCAGCGCTTCCTCGAGCCGGCGCCCTACGTCGAGGCGCTCGGTGCCGCCGTCGTCGCCCGCGGCGCGAAGCTGATCACCGGGGTGGAGGTCATGGACGTGGCATCCACCCGCAAGCCGGTCGTGCTGCTCTCGAACGGCGAACGCATGGAGGCCGACTCGGTCGTCATCGCGACCGGCGCCTGGATGCCCAAGCTCGCCCGGAAGCTCGGCGTGCGCACTCGCGTGCAGGCCGGCCGCGGATACTCGTTCACGGTCGAGACCGCCGCACGCCAGGAACATCCTGTCTACTTGCCGTTCCAGCGCATCGCGTGCACGCCGTACCAGGGCCGGTTCCGGATCGCCGGGACCATGGAGTTCCGTCGCCCCGACGAGCCGTTCCAGCACCGCCGCATCCAGGCGATCATCGAGCAGGCGCGCGAGATGTTCACCGGCGTCGACCTCGACGACCGCCAGGACGAGTGGGTCGGCTCGCGCCCTGTGACGCCGGACGGCCTGCCGCTGGTCGGCGCGACCAAGGCCCCGAACGTGTACGTCGGCGGCGGCCACGGCATGTGGGGCATCGTGCTCGGCCCGGTCACAGGCAAGCTGCTCGCCGAGCAGATCGTGACGGGCCGCGTCGACCCCGCGATCAAGCCCTTCGACCCGCTGCGGTAAGTCCAGGGTCGCCGAGGCCCTTGCGCCGGGCGGACCGATCTGCGTCCGACGGGCGACGTGCCGGGCATCCGTCCGCCATCCGTCGGTCCGTCCGCCATCTGCAAGAGAGGCGGGCCGGACCGATCAGGCGGATGCCACGGGCTGCTGCAGCTCGGTGACCCAGTCGCGCTGGTCCTCGGACTCCGACCGCAGGTACAGCTCGCGGCAGGCGCCGGAGGGCACGGAGCCGCGGCCGAGGATCTCCTCGTGCAGCGCCATCCAGCTGTCGGCGATGCCATCCATCGATCCGAGGTGCACCGCGCAGACGGCGGATGCCGCGGCCGGCAGCTCGACGAACTCGACGCCTTCGACCGGATCGCCGGCGTATGCGAAGCCGACCACGATGTGCGTGCCGTCCTCGCGGGCCTCATAGGTGGCGATCGGGGTGTCCAGCGGTGCGCCGGTGGGGGCGATCGCGTCGGCTACGGCGTCGAACAGCGGGCCGATGATCGGGCCGATCGACGGCTGGTCGGGCGCGACCGCGCGCCGGGCGGCGAGCCGAACGGCGGGGAGGGGCTTCTCGACGGATTCGATGCGTGACATGTGATTCTCCTCTGTGATGAGACGGAGCCTCCGCTCCACGTCGACGAGCCTCGCGGCGGCGATCCGGTGCTCCTCCTCGACCTCGACGCGACGCTCTTCGAGCAGCTCTGCGAGCCGCCCCGCGGAGACACCTTCGTCGAGGATCGAGGCGACGTCGTCCAGCCCGAAACCGAGCTGGCGCAGCGCGACGATCCGGTGCAGCCTCGCGAGCTGCGACGGATCGTACGAGCGGTAGCCGCTGAACTCGTCCACGTGTGCGGGCACGAGCAGCCCCGAGGTGTCCCAGTGCCGCAGCATGCGGTGGGTCACCTGGCCGATCTGTGCGAACGCTCCGATGGACAACATGTGACTGTTCTCCCGCCTTCCACGGTGTCAGAGTCAAGTATCCCGCGCCCCTTGTGCGATCGAAGCGGTGCCTCTAGTGTCGTATTTCGTATCCGATCTACGAAGCAAGGACTGCATTCATGAAGAGACGCAACGTCGCGCTCGCCTTTACCGCCGTGCTCGCGCTGATCGCCGGAGCCGCTCCGGCAGCGGCCGCGCCCGGTGGAGGGGTCGTCACTGAGGATTTCGCCGACGGGCTCGCCGCATGGTCGGTGGTCAGCGGTCGATGGCAGGTCGACGACGGCACGGCCAGAGTCTCCGGCGACACGCTGCCCGGGGCGCGCACGATGAACCTCGCGGGATGGCAGTTCGGTGACTTCGAGGCGACCGTGACGGCCCGGATCACCGACGCCGCCGACGACCGCAGCTGGGTGGGCCTGTCGACCCGGATGACCGCGGGACAGGAGGACTTCCGCCAGAGCGGATACACCGCATTCCTGCGCGCGAACGGTCAGCTCGTGCTGGTCAAGCCGCATCCGAGCGACCCGACCGCCGTGACCACGATCGCGGCGGCATCCACGGGTCTCGATCCGCGGCAGTCGTCGGTCACCCTGACCCTCCGCGCGACGGGATCGAAGCTCGAGGTGTTCGTCGACGGTGCCACTGCGCCCGCGATCACGGCCACGGACACGCAGTTCGCGCGCGGAAAGGTGGGGCTCGCCGTCGGCGGCGCGTTCGCGGTCTTCGACGATCTCCGGGTCGCCCACGCAGACGGGACAGAGGTCGAACCGCCGGCGCCGATCTCGTGGGGTGGCGTGTTCCTCGACGACGCCAGGATCGCCGCACTGCAGGCTCGCGCGACAGTGAACCTGCAGGATCCCGCATGGCTGAAGGTCCGGGCCCAGGCCGACTCGGCGGTGTCGCGGAGCGCCCAGGCGCCTGCCGTCTGGGAGGTGCCGCCGTTCTACGAGGGCGCAGATGCCAACCGCGCGGCGAAGCACGCACTGATGGACGATGCGAACCAGGCCTATGCGGCCGGCATCGCCTATCGCGTGACCGGAGACCAGCAGTACGCCGAGGCTGCGGCCAAGATGATCCGCGCCTGGTCGCAGATCCAGGAGGTGCGCACGACCGACGACTCCGGTCTCACCTGGTCGTATCACTTTCCCGCGCTCATCTTCGCGGCGGATCTCATCGGCGACTACGCCGGATTCACCGCCGCAGACCGCGATGGCTTCGCGACGCTGCTGCGTGGAGCGTCGCTGAGTGCGAACACCATGGATCGTGACAACAACTGGGGCAACTGGGGGACCGTCCTGGTCATGGCGACAGCCGCGTACCTCGAGGATGAGTCGTCGCTCTTCACCAGGGCGACGGATCGCTGGAAGTACCTCCTCGAGCACCAGATCGCCGCCGACGGCACCCTCCCGCTGGAGATCACGCGCAACGACGGAACCGGAAGCCACGGCATCTGGTACACCCACTTCGCCCTGCAGCCGCAGACGATCGCCGCCGAGATCGCCCGCGTCAACGGCGTCGACCTCTTCGGCTACGTGTCGCCGAGCGGCCGCACGCTCCGGCAGGCGTACCAGGTCATCGCGGGGTGGGTCGTCGATCCGGCGAGCTTCCCGGTGTGGCAGGGAGATCCGGCCGCCATGACCAACGTCCGCACGATCGAGTACATGTTCAACGGCGCGCTCGTGCGCGAGTCGACGATCAGCTACTTCGAGATCCTCGACGCCCACTGGCCGGCCCCGGGGGCCGAGGCGGTGCTCGCCGCCGACCGCCCTCTCTCCACGCTCCACACGGCACCGTTCCTCACCTTCACCCACGGCCCGGCGCCCGTGGCCGAGCCGCTGATCTCCGCGCCCGCCGCCGTCACGGCCGGCGGAACCGTCGAGGTGACGCTCTCGGGCTTCGCGCCGAAGGCTCTGGTGCAGCTCCGGTTCGCCGGATCGCCTGCGGTGATCGGCATCGGCAGGACGGATGGCGGCGGAGCCGCGACCGTCCGCGCGCTGATCGTGCCGAGCATCCCGGCGGGCGTCGCCACGATCAGCGCGTCTCTCGGCGGCGAGACGAGGGCGACGACGGAGGTCGAGGTCCGCGGCCGGTGACCCGGCCGCGGACGGAGCGGGTCGTGCGAGCCTCAGGCCAGCACGACCCGCTTCGCGTGTCCATGCCCGTCGAGCGCGAACTCCAGGGTCAGCGGCTCGGTCGAGACCACGGTCACGCCGTCGTCGGCCTCCACCACGTCACCCGTCGCATCGGCGAGCGTCACCCGCGCGACCCTCTGCGTGCGGCTCGGATCGGAGAGGGCGACCGTGGTCTTCCCGCCGTCCGTGCGCACAGCGACCGAACACGGCCCGCTCGCGGTGACGCCGGCGGCGGATCCTGCGGCGAAGAAGTTCGCCAGGGTCAGGCCCTGGCCGCTCGCACCGATCATCTGGGCGGTGGCGTTGTTCGCGAGCACCTTCACCGTCGGCGCATCCGACTCGGTGAACGTCGCGGAATGCGGCACGTTCGGCAGCACCATGTAGGCATAGCCGCCGCCGGCCGGGGTCGTACCGTGCCGGTGCGTGACGGTGACGTAGTCGCGGGTCTTCGGATCCGCCGATCCGCCGGTGTCGGAACCCGAGTTGATCGTCTGCCAGTCGCCGGTGCGGCGCACGACCTGCACGTCGACCGTGCCGCTCACGTTCTCGCCGGGCAGGAACACGTACCCGCCGTGGCCCATGATGTGCACATTGCGGGCCACGGTGACGGCGGGGCCGCCCGCGGCCATCACCCGGTTGCGGTTGTCGGTGCGGATGTTCGGCACCGTCCCCTCCGCGAAGGAGCGGTTGTCGATGGTGGTGAACACCTCGTGCTCGGTGGTGCCGGTGATCGCCGCTCCGAGGCAGACCACGCTGTCATCCAGGAAGAACCACGACTTCCGCGCACTCAGCGTGCGGTTGTGGTTGAGATGGTCCATGCCCTGGATGCCCCACCGGCCGTCCAGGTCGAGGCCGCCGGCGAAGGCCTGGTACGCCCGCGGGATGCCTGTGCCGTCGGCGGCGCCGTTCGCCCGCGGCTCGGCGGAGACCGTGGTTCCTGGCAGACGGTACGGGTCGACGGTGGGCCAGAAGTCGGCGCTGTACTGGCCGGGGTCCTTCGGCGTGTAGAAGAACGTCAGGCCGTCTCCCTGGTACCAACCCAGGTTGTTCTCCTTGTTGCCCCACTCGTAGCGGCCGATGCGCTTCGACGAGATGTTCACCACCGAGCTGAACGCCGGGCGGTGGTGCACGAGGCGGTCCTGATCGCCGAAGGCCTTCGTGTACACCGGGGCGGGAGCGGCCACGACCGACGGATCGCCGAGCACCGAGGTCACCAGCAGCGACTTCGCCACGGTCTGCGACGGCAGTCCGTACAGGGTCTGGTCGGTGCAGCGCTGCAGCCAGCCCTTCACGAGTGACAGGTAGCGGCTGCGATACGGCTCGCCGGCACCAGGGGCGAGCAGCAGGATGGCGGTGAGCGCCGCCGCGCCGTCGACGTAGTCGGGCGCCTTCTGCCGCGAGACCGCGCGCCCGCGGACGGCATCCATCATCCGGCCGTTCCAGATGAACGGCGCGTAGGCCGCCTCGACGGCGTCCAGCACGACGGCCTTCTTCGGGTCGGTGACATCCCACTCGCTGCCGCCGAGCAGGCCGAGGATCTCGGCGATGCCGCCGAGTGTCACCACGCCGTAGGTGCCGACGTAGGGCAGGTAGGTGTGCTGCACGAACGAGCCGTCGGCGTAGAAGCCGTCGCCGCTGGTGACATAGCCGAAGACGCTGTTCTTGCCGGCGCGAACGGTGTCGCTGAGCGCGTCGCGCGACAGTGCGATCTCGTCGGGTCGCCCGTCGAGGGCTCCGCGCAGGATGCAGGAGAGCGCCTTGTCGGTGCGGTTCGCGCCGGTCTCGGCGAAGCTGGTGCCGCGGCCGCGCCAGTTCGGGTCGGGCGTGAAGTAGCGGGCCGCGGCCATGAGCGCGGTGCGCACCTCGGCCGGGACCGCGTCGTACATGAGCACGAGGATGTCGGCGGCCTTGCGCGGGACGCCGATCTCCCAGAACCACCAGTTGCCGACGGCGGCCTTGCCGGCGGCGTACACGTTCGCGCTCAGCCAGGCGAGGGCGCCGGCGATGTCGGATGCCAGGGTCTCGTCTGCGTACTGATCGGCGCCCACCGTCGCGTGCGCGAGCGAGAGGGCGAACAGGCGGTCGAAGGTGACGCCCATGTTGCCTGAAAGGGTCGTGCCGGTCACGCCGGTGAGCGGCAGGTCGGACCAGATTCCGGGGGCGGATGCCGGGCGCACCATGCTCTGCCAGCTGGCGGCGGCCGCGGTGCTCATGCTCGTCAGGGCGTCTGCGAGCTCGGGGATCGATGCCGCGCTGCCGTCGCCCACCAGCATGAGGCGGCGTCGGGCACGCAGGGCGGCGAGTGGATCGTCGGCCGCGGCGAACAGGCCGCTTCCCGTGCTCGCCGCGGCGGACTGCCCGGTCGCGGCGATCAGTGCTCCGGCTCCGAGCACGGCGAGGAATGAGCGGCGGTTCAGATCGAGGGGGGACATCATCGGCCTCCTGGGGTGGGAAGGGGTTTTCCCGAATCTTAGAAGTGATCGTTAGTGAACTCAACAAATCAATTCACTCACATTCAATCACCCGAATCGTAGGGTCTATCCTGACCTCGGGATGGGAGGCATCGGATGCCGGACTACCGCGTTCTTGCAGAGGGCCAGCGCTGCGAGGTCAAGATCTACGACCTGGATGCTGCGGAGTCGCGCCTCGTCGCGGCATCCGACAGAGTCCTGTTCGAGGCGCCCAACTGGGGGAGCGACGGCGCCCTGTACCTGAACGGCGAGGGGATGCTGTGGCGGCTGAAGCCCGGTCTCGAGCCCGCCGCCGAGCCGCATCCGATCGCGTTCACCGGGCTGCCGCCGATCAACAACGACCACGTGCTCGACCCGGCCGGCCCTGCCGTGTACCTGTCCGCCGAGGATGGTCACATCTACCGCGGGCTGCTCAGCGGTGGCGCGGTCACTCGCATCACGGGTGAGGACGGCGTGCGGCACTACCTGCACGGGATCTCGCCGGACGGCGAGCTGCTCGCCTTCGTGCGGATGGACGGCACGGGTCCGGGAAGGCTCGCTCTGATCCCGGCATCCGGCGGCCGGGTGACCGTCGTCGACACGGGGCCGGGGCACATCGACGGGCCGGAATGGTCGCCCGACGGCCACTGGCTCTACTTCAACACCGAGCTCTGGGGGCACGCGCAGCTCGCCCGCATCGCGCGCGGCGAGGTCGTGCGCGTGCATCGCAGCGAGACCGTGGAC
>JAITUD010000292.1 GCA_031286555.1 Microbacterium sp.
CAGGACCGAGCAGTGCAGGCAAGTCGACCCTGCTCGCAGCGCTGGCCGGCACGCTGCCGGCGGATGCCGCGGTCACCGGCACGATCACCGGCATCGATGCCCGAGAGGTCGCCTGGGCGCCGCAGGCGCCGCAGTTCTTCGCCGGCACGCCGCGCGCGGAGCTCGCGCTGTTCGGGGCGGGACCAGACGCGCTGGACGACCTCGGGCTCGCATCTCTGGCGGATGCCGCCGTCGCCGAACTCAGTCCGGGGGAGCAGCGTCGTCTCGCCGTGGCCCGCGCGCTCGCGCGTGTGGACCAGGGGGCGCGGCTGCTGCTGCTCGACGAGCCCACCGCGCACCTCGACCGTCGCTCCGCCGATCTCGTGCGCGCCGCCGTGCTGCGCCGATCCCGCCGCTGCGTCGTCGTGCTCGCCACGCACGAACCAGAGACGCTCGCGCTGGCGGAGTGGCGGATTCCGCTCGACGGTGCGGCGCCGGCGCCGGTCGACGCACCGGCTGCGGATGGCGCAGCCGCGATACCTGCGGCATCCGCAGCTCCCGGAACGGAACCCGCGCCGCAGGCCGACCTGCCGCAGGCCGGCACCGGGCTCACCCTGCGGTCGCTGCTGCGCCCGAACCGCTGGATCTGGGCGGGTTCGATCCTGCTCGCCGCTCTGACGGCAGGATTCGGCATCACCCTGACGGCGCTGTCGGGATGGCTGATCGTGCGAGCCAGCGTCGAGGAGTACATCATGTACCTCCTGGTCGCGATCGTCGGGGTGCGCGCCTTCGGCATCGGCCGGGCGGTGAGCCGCTACGCGGAGCGCCTGGTCACGCACCGGGCGACTCTGCGCGTGATCGATGCGCTGCGGATGCGGCTGTGGGGCTCGATCGCCGCGCGCGGTGCCGGATCGCGGCGCCTGCTCTCCGGCGGCGCCCCGCTGGACTACCTGGTGACGCTGTCCGGAGATCTGCGGGATCAGCTGCCACGGGTGCTGCCGCCGCTCGGTGCCGGCGTGCTGGTGCTGCTGGCGGCGGTGGCCACGACGGCTCTGGTGGCACCCGAGCTGACTGCGACGGTGGCGCTGGTGCTCACTCTCGCCGTCGCGCTGGCCGTGCTCCTGGCGCTGTTCTCCGAGCGCCGTGCCGGCGTCGTCCGCGTGGGTGCACGCTCCGAGATCGTGCGCGGCACCGCGGCTCTCACCGGCGCCGCCGACGACCTGCGCAGCAACGGCGTGGCCGTGGGGGCGCTGCGCACGCTCGACGCGAGCGCGGAGAGGCTCGCGGCCGCTGAGCGCCGTGCGGCCTGGTCGGCCGGGCTCGGCGCGGCCGTCGTCACCGCCGCCGTCACGATGCTCGGCATCCTGGTGCCGCTGCTCGCCCCTCAGCTCGCCGCCGAACGTGCCTCGGTGATCGCGCTGGTCGCGCTCGCGCTTGCCGAGCCGCTGGTCGCCCTCGTCGACGCGGTCGGACGGATGCCCGCGCTGCGCGCTCTGATCGCGCGGCTGTCGCCGGTGCTCGAGCCCGCACCGGTGGTCGACTGGGGCTCTGCCCACCTGGACGGACCCGCACGGGAGCTGGAGCTCCAGAGTGTCGGCATCCGGTACCCCGGCGCGTCTTCGCCCGCCGTCGCGGGCGTCGACGGGAGAGCCGAGCGCGGCCGCTGGCTGGTGCTGGACGGGCCGTCCGGCTCGGGCAAGTCGACGGTGCTCTCCGCGATCATGGGCGCGCTTCCGGTGCAGTTCGGCGCGATCCGTGTGAACGGTGCGCCGATCACCGCGCTGTCCGAGCGCGCCTGGCGGGACCGCGTGGCGTGGTGCCCGCAGGACGCCTACGTGTTCGACTCGACGATCCGCGGCAATCTGCTCCTCGCGCGGCCACGCGAGGATGCGCCCGACGACGCCGCGATGCATGAGGCGCTGAGGATGGCGGGGCTGGAGCCGCTCGCGGCGCGCATCGGTCTCGACGCCAGGGTCGGAGCCGGTGGCTCGGCGCTCTCCGGTGGGGAGCGTCAGCGCCTCGCGGTCGCCCGCGCACTGCTCACCCGGGCGGATGTCATTCTGCTGGACGAGCCCACGGCGCACCTGGACGCGCCGACCGCAGCCGCGATGATGGCGGACGTCCGGTCCGCGACCGAGGATCGCATCGTGGTGCTGGTCTCGCACCGTGCTGACGACCGCCGTGCCGGTGACGGCCTCCTGAGACTGGGGGCCGCGGTGTCAGGCGGCGAGTCGGCGGAAGCGGTCGCTCACGCGGGGTGACCCCGACACCGCGCGCTCCGCACCCGGTACACCATCCGCGCCGACGGCGAGGATCGCGCGGGCGAGCACCTCGTCCCGGACCTCGCGCCGGGCGTGATCGTCGGCGAGCATCTCCACAAGGGCTGCGACATCCGCCTCGGCGCGCGCGGCGATGGGGAACCACGGCAGCGCGGAGCGCCAGGCGCGGAACGCGAGCAGGAGCAGGTCGTGCCGCTGCTCGACGTGCGCGCGCTCGTGCGCGATGACGGCGACGAGCTCGTCGGGATCCAGACGGTCCAGAAGGCCCTGCGAGAGAACGGTCACCGAGCCGGATCCGCGCGGCAGGCAGTAGGCCACCGGCACGGCGTCATCGATCACCTGGGTGCGCGCCCTCGTCGGATGCGGCGAGGCCAGCAGCTCGAGCAGGGCTAGGTGGCGCCGGCGCTGACGGGTCACCTGCACGATCGTGACGGCCAGATGCGAGAGCAGGTACACGGTGAACGCGATCGCGGGAAGCAGGACGTACCAGGGATGCTGCGGCGCCACGGCGAATCCGCTCAGCGCGAGGGCGCCGATCATCGACAGGCCTCCGGCCAGGCCGATCGCCTGCCAGAGGAGCAGGGCGATGACCGGCATCCGGGTCGGCCAGGACGCGCGCGACAGCGCGACGGGAACCGGCCAGGCGAGCATGAGCGCGACGAGCCCGAGCACGACGGCCGCGGCGACGATCGCGGCGTGCGGGATCACGACGGCCCCCGCGAGCGAGGGATCGGTGATCAGCAGGCCGGTGACCGGGGGCATGGAGACCCTCAGGCGCCGCCCGTGAGCAGGCTGCGCAGCACCGCGGCGTCCTCGGCCGAGACGCCGCCGACGAAGCGCGCCAGCACAGCGGAGCGATCGCCGGCCTCGCCGAGCACCTCGTGCATGAGCTCGGCCGTGTGATCGGCACGAGAGGCGACGGCGCGGTAGCGGTGCGGGCGGGCGGAGCGGTCGGAGTCCACGAAGCCCTTCTTCTCGAGCCGGGACAGCACCGTCAGCAGCGTCGTGGCTGCGAGCGAACGACCCTGGACCTGAAGCACGTCCTGCACGTCGTACGCGGTGAGGGATTCGGCAGAGGAGTCCCAGAGCGCGTCCATGACGGCGCGTTCGAGTTCTCCGAGCGTTCCCATCTCCGGCCTCCCTTTTTCTTGGTCCTGATCATTCTACCCCGAGTCGAAATTGTTCTATGCTCTGTAGAAAGAGTTCTACACAACGTAGAAGGAGATTCGCGTGGACGTGCTCGACATCGCCCGGTGGCAGTTCGGCATCACGACCGTGTACCACTTCCTGATGGTGCCGCTGACCCTCGGGCTGGGCCTCATGGTCGCGATCATGCAGACCCGCTGGGTGCGCACGGGGGACGAGAAGTTCCTGCGCATGACCAAGTTCTGGGGCAAGGTCTATCTGATCAACTTCATCGTCGGCGTCGCCACCGGGCTGGTGCAGGAGTTCCAGTTCGGCATGGCCTGGAGCGAGTACTCCCGCTTCGTCGGCGACGTGTTCGGCGCACCGCTGGCCATGGAGGGCCTGCTGGCGTTCTTCGTGGAGTCGACCTTCCTCGGCATCTGGATCTTCGGCTGGGGGCGTCTGCGCAAGGGCCTGCACCTCGCCGCGCTCTGGTGCGCGGTGATCGGCTCGTGGATCTCGGCGTACTTCATCATCGTGGCGAACTCGTGGATGCAGCACCCCGTCGGCGTGGAGCTCGGCGCGGACGGGCGTCCGGTGATGACCGACGTCTGGGCGGTGCTCACCAACAACACCGCGATCGCTGCGTACACGCACACGATCCTCGGCGCCCTCGTCGTCGCCGGGATGTTCCTGCTCGCGATCTCCTGGTACCACCTGTGGCGCCGTCGTCACGACGGCATCGACACCGTCGACGAGTCCGGTCGTGTCATCGTGGGCGAGACGGATGCTGCGCCGGGACGCGACAAGGTCGACCACGGCGTGTGGATCTGGTCGCTCCGCCTCGGTGCCGTGATCGCGATCGCCGGCTTCCTGGGCACGGTCGTCACCGGTGACGTGCAGGGCAAGCTCATGTACGAGCAGCAGCCCATGAAGATGGCGGCGGCGGAGGCGGCCTGCCACACCGGCTCGTCGTTCTCGGTGCTCTCGCTGGGCGACCCGGGGTCGAGCGACTGCTCCGATGTCGTCACCCTCATCGAAGTGCCGGGCGTGCTCGGCTTCCTCGGCACCGGAGAGTGGGGCGCCGACATGCCCGGCATCCGCGATCTGGAGCCGAAGTACGTCGACCAGTACGGCGCGACCATCCCTGACGAGGCGATCTACGGTGACCGCGCCGGCAGCGAGGTGCACTACGTGCCGGTGATGTGGGTGACCTACTGGGGCTTCCGGCTCATGATCGGGCTGGGCGGCATCGTCGCGGCCGGCGCTGTGATCGCGCTGTGGATCACCCGGAAGGGCACCGTCATGCGGTCGAAGTGGATCATGCGCCTCGCGCTGCTCGGCATCGTCGCGCCGTTCGCGGCGAACATCGCCGGATGGATCTTCACCGAGCTGGGCAGGCAGCCGTTCGTCGTCGCGCCGAACCCCGATGCCACGGGCGTGGACGGTGTGTTCATGTTCACCGCCGCTGCCGTGTCTCCGGGCGTGACGGCGGGGGAGGTGCTGTTCTCGGTGATCACCCTGGCCGCGGTGTACGGCGTGATGCTCGTGATCGAGGCGTTCCTGATGGTGAAGTACATCCGCGGCGGGGTCGCGGCGTCGATGCCGGAGCTCGCCTCGCGAGGGCATGACGATGACGACTCCGGTGAGCCCGCATCCGACGACGTGCTGTCGTTCGCGTACTGAGCCGGCGTAACGAGATCTGAGAGGAATGACCATGGAACCGCTGCCCGTCGTCTGGTTCATCGCGATCGCGGTGCTCTGGATCGGTTACCTGCTGCTCGAGGGCTTCGACCTCGGCGTGGGGATGCACATGATCTTCTCCACCCGCAGCGAGCGCGACCGCCGCGTGATGCTGAACACGATCGGCCCGGTGTGGGACGGCAACGAGGTATGGCTGATCACCGCCGGTGCCGCGCTGTTCGCGGCGTTCCCGGCCTGGTACGCGTCGCTGTTCTCGACGCTGTACGTGCCGCTGACGATCACATTGGTCGGTCTGATCGTGCGTGCGGTGGGCATCGAGTACCGCGGCAAGGTGGCGACGCAGCTCTGGCGCGATGTCTGGACCTGGCTGATCGGTCTCGGCTCGCTGATCGTCGCCTTCTGCATCGGCGCGGCGCTGGCACTGACCTCGACCGGGCTGCCGATCGACGCGAACGGCGACCGCGTGGGCGGTCCGTTCGTCTGGCTGACCGTCCCGGCCGTGCTGGGTGGTCTTGCGGTGGTGGGCTTCGCGCTCGCGCACTCGGCGACGTTCCTCGGTCTCAAGGCGGACGGTCCGGTGCGCGAGCGCGCCGGCCGGTTCGCAGCGCGCTGGGCGCCGCTGTGCCTGGTCCCCGCCGCGGTCTGGGCGCTGTGGGTGCAGTTCGAGGACGGCGGCAGCGTGCTGTCGTGGGTGTTCGTCGTGCTCGCGGTCGCGGGTGCCGTGTTCGGATGGATCTCGGCGCACGCGCGCAAAGAGGGACTCGCGTTCATGGGCTATGCCGGGTTCGGACTGTTCGGCGCGGGAGCGATCTTCGCCGGGATGTTCCCGCTCGTGCTCCCGTCGACGGTGGACGCCGCCTACGACCTGACCATCTGGAACGCGGCGAACAGCCCGTACACGCTGGGAGTGATGACCGTGGTCGCCGCGGTGGCGCTGCCGGTGATCCTGCTCTACCAGGGCTGGAGCTACTGGATCTTCCGGGCGCGGGTGCGCCCCGGGTCGATCCCCGAGGCGCACGTGGTGATTCCGGCGGTGCTGCGGGCAGATGCCCGGCCGGCGCGCTGAGCGGGTCTAGGCGAACACGGTGAGGCCGTAGACGACGAAGAGCATCAGGTGGGCGGAGCCGCCGATCGCGGTGGCCCGCCTGCCCGCGAAGGTCGCGACCGTGAGCAGCAGCGTGGCGCCGAGCAGCACCAGGTTCGTGGGTGTCTCGGCCAGCAGCACGGTCTGACCGGTGAACAGCCCGATCGTCAGGACAGCGGGGATCGTCAGGCCGACCGTGGAGACCAGCGCGCCGTGGCAGAGGTTGCTGACCCGCTGCATCTCTCCGCCGAATGCGGCGCGGACGGTGGTGATCGTCTCGGGCAGGAACACGATCATCGCGAGGAGGATGCCGGACAGCGCCACCGGCGCGCCGAGCCGGTCGAGGCCGTCGTCGAGCAGGGTCGCCATGTCATGTGACAGCAGCACGATCGGCAGCACAGTGGCGACCAGCACGGCGGTGCGCAGGAACACCTCGGTGCGGTGCTCCCGGAGGACCTCGCCGATCGGGATGCGCGGCGCCGGGGCGTCCGCCTCATGGCCCGGCTCGGTGAAGTCGGTCGCCTGCGCGCCGGTCTGACGCCACAGGAAGAAGCCGTACAGCAGCAGGGTCAGGACGAGGATCGGGATAGCCTGCGCCGGCGTGTACGCGCCGCCCTCGCCGATCAGGCCGGGCAGGAAGAACGCGGTCACGAGGAGCACGACCAGCAGCGACAGGTAGGCGGACACGCCGGTGCTGTTCGCACGCAGGGAGCGGTGCCGGATGCCGCCGACG
>JAITUD010000344.1 GCA_031286555.1 Microbacterium sp.
CGTTGACCGTGGTGTTCGCTCCGGAGCCGGTGAGCACGATCTCGGTGTCGGCGAGGTGCGAGCTGATCGCGTCGGCGGCCATGCCCACGGTCATCCCGCCGACCGGGATGCCGGCGACAGTCGTGCCCGGCGCGATGAGGATCGTCGACGCGCCCGCGGCGGCGAGCAGCAGTGCGCCCGCACCGATTCCGATCCACAGTCCGAGCCGGTGCTTCTTCGGCGCAGGCTCGTTCGGCGCCCATTCGACGTGCGCGGAGCCGTCGGACGGCGGCAGTGCATCGGTCAGCGGCACAGTCGGCGCGGCCCCCTCGGCCACGACGTCCTGCGCGCCGGTGTTCGGTGCAGAAACAAGATCGGTCACGAACTCACCCCCCGTGTCTTCGGACAACCCTCCGGCATCAATGATAAAGGACGGAAGGTAACGAGGGGGCAACGGTCGAGGGGGATGCCGCAAGATGCGGCATCCCCCTCGAGTGGGCCGTTCCGGCTCAGCCGGCGCAGACCGTGGCGAGCTCCTTGGCGGAGTCCGTGAGATCGCTCATGACGGTGTTGAAGTCGCCCAGAGCCGAGGTGTCCTTGTCGACGAGGGCCTTGGTGGCGACGTCGCGCAGCTGACCGTAGACCGTGACGATCGCGTCGGTCGGCTTCTTGACATCAGGGTTGGTCACCTTGGCGGCGGCGTCCTCGACCTCTCCGATGGCGGTCGCGAACTTGTCGACGGTGCCCTTCGGGTCGGTGGCGGCGTCGGCGCTGGCGCTCTGCACGTCGGAGCCGGCCTTCTGGAGCGCGGGCAGGATGATGCCGCAGGCGTCGGAGACCGACTGGTCGGCGGTCTTGGGGGCCTCCTTGGAGGCGGAGCCGGACTTGTCCGAGGATGAGTCGGAGGCGGGGGCGCCCGAGCAGGCGGTCAGGCCCAGGACGGCCACAGCGGCGATGGCGATGGCGGCGATACGGCGGTTCATGAGTACGTTTCCCTCCCGCGCGGGGAATCTCCCCGCGCAAACGAACGGCGCCAAGTCAACCACAACTCGTACGGCGGCTGACAACCCGGGGTGCCAGTAGCGTTGTCGGATGCCTCCTCTCACTCCTCTGAGCGCCGCGCAGTCCGCCGCGGGCGAAGTCCGGCTGTTCCGCGCCGTCACCGTCGTCGACGGCACCGGAGCGCCGCGCTACGTCGCCGATGTCGCTGTCGAGGGACCGCGGATCGTCGGCATCCGCAGGTCGGGGGATGATCCGTTCGTGCTGCCCGAGGGAGCCGTCGAGACGGATGCCGCCGGCCTGGTGCTCGCGCCCGGCTTCATCGAGCCGGACGCGTCGCCGGGCGCCGCGGACGCGGGGCTCCGGCTCGGTGTGACGACCGCGGTCGTCGAGCGGGACGCATCCCGCATCCCCGAGGACGCAGTGGCTGCGGGCAACATCGTCGTGCTGGTGCCGCTGAGCACCCTGCGCGCAAGCGCGCCAGGGGAGCAGGAGCGCGCGGCGAGCCCCGACGAGATCGCGGACATGCGGCGGATGCTCGGCGAGGCGCTGGACGCCGGCGCGGCCGGCGTCGTCGGCGGCACCGGCTCCATGGCCGAGTCCGAGGCGCTGCGCGGGACCGTCGCGGGGCGCGGCGGGCTCTGGAGGACGGAGAAGCGCAGTAGCGACGACGCGTCGGCGACGCCGGCCCTGGAGCCGGCCGTGCACCTTCGCACCGGCGCCCCGGCGGAGCTGCTCGGCCTGCACCTCGGAGACCGTCCCCGCGGCGTGATCCGCGAGGGCGCCGTCGCCGACCTCGTGCTGCTCGACCCCGAGGTGGTCGTCGCCCCCGGACTGCTCGACGATCCGCATGCGCTGAGCGCGGGCATCCGGGAGGTGCTGGTGGCAGGCGTGCCCGTGCTCGCCGCGGGCGGGCCGACCGGAGCGACTCCCGGACGGATGCTGCGCAGGATGCCGCCGCCGCATCGCGCGACCGTGCCGCGCGCAGCGCACGAGATCGACGCGGATGCGGCGCCGTTCGTGCTGCAGGCGGGCACTGCGGTGCGGTCGCAGGAGGGGCTGGAATCGGTCGCGGCGCTGCTGCGCGACTCGCTCGGGCTGCAGCATCCGGATGCCGCGCTGCCCGCTGTCGCGCTCCGCGTCGACTCCGAGGTCGGCGGTCCGGAGGCGTTCCGCATCCGCGTCGGCGCGTCCGGCGTCGATGTCGCCGGTGGCTCCGCCGAGGGCGTGTTCCGGGGCACCACCATCCTGCGCCAGCTGTGTGATCCCGAGCATCCGCACGGCAGTCGCATCCCCGCGGGCACCTGGTGGGGGGAACCGGCGTTCGGATGGCGCGGTCTCATGCTCGACGTCGCGCGGCACTTCCGGCCGGTGCAGGACGTGCGCCGGATGATCGACCTGCTCGCCGCGCACCAGCTGAACGTGCTGCACCTGCACCTCTCCGACGACCAGGGCTGGCGCTTCGAGGTGCCCGGGTATCCCCGACTGACCGAGATCGGCGCGGTGCGGCACGCCACGCAGCGTGGACACGGGCCGCTGGCGACCGTCGAGCCGGGGGAGCACGCTGGCTTCTACCGTCCGGACGAGATCCGGGATCTGGTCGCCTACGCGGCCGAGCGGTTCGTGACAATCGTGCCCGAGGTGGAGCTTCCGGGGCACGTGCAGGCCGCGCTCGCCGCATACCCCGAGCTCGGCAACACCGACGTCTCGCCGGCGCCGGACGGCCCCTGGGAGCGCTTCGGCGTGAACCGGCGCGTGCTCGCGCCGACGGAGGCGTCCCTCGCCTTCGGTCGCGCCGCGATCGACGCGCTCTGCGACCAGTTCGACGCCGAGTGGATCGGCATCGGCGGCGACGAGGTGCCGACCGACGAGTGGGCGGCCAGCCCCGCCGCGCGGCAGCGGATGCAGGAACTCGGCCTCTCGTCGCCGCAGGAGGTGCAGCCCTGGTTCACGCGCGCCTTCGTCGCCCACGTCCGTTCGCGCGGGCGCACGGCACTGGCCTGGGACGAGGTGCTCGCGGGCGACGTCCCCGAGGGCGTGCGACTGCTCGCCTGGCGCGGTCCGGTGGCGATGGCGGAGGCGCTGCGCCGGGACATCCCGGTCGTGGCCTGTCCCGATCTGGAGGTCTACCTGGACTACCCCCAGGCGGACTCCGAGGACGAGCCGATCCGCGTGGGACCTCCGCTGCCGATCGAGCGCGCCTACACGCTGCGCGTTCCGGACGGGGCCGTGGGCGGGCAGGCGAACGTGTGGAGCGAGCATCTGCCCACCCGCGACAGGGTGGACTTCGCCGTGTTCCCGAGGCTCTCAGCGATCGCGGAGCGGCTCTGGGACGGGGGAGAGGCTCCGCCGTTCGAGGACTTCGCACGTCGGCTGCCGGTGCACCTGCGCCGGCTCGCGGCGGCCGGCGTGCGGTATCGCCCGCTGGACGGGCCCCTGCCCGTGCAGCGGCGACCCGGCATCCCCGGCAAGCCCATGACCCTCGCGCAGCGCGAGGCGATCGTGGCGGACCTCGTGGCCGGTCTCTCGGGCGATTCCGGCGCTGGTGGCGAGCAGTCGGAGTAAAGTAACGTTTCGGTAACCCTGATTGTCCTCGTGGGGGCCAAAGCTTGCATAAATTTTGTTCGTAAGGTCTACTAACAAACATGTCCGAATCGGATGAACTGCGTACACCGACGTCGATGGATCACCTCGGCGCACCGGCGCACGCCTTCGGACCCGTGCGGCGGCTCCGCTCCCGCGCCAAGGTTCTCCCCGAGCACGCCCGAGGCCACAACCGCGCCCTCGTCCTGCAGACGCTCTACCACTCCGGTGCGATGAGCCGTGCCGACCTGTCCAGGGAGACCGGACTGACCAGGGTGACGATCTCCGACCTGGTCGCCGAGTTCATCGCCGACGGCATCGTCGTCGAGATCGGCGTGCGCGAGACCTTCGGTCCGGGCAAGCCTCCGATCCTCGTCGACATCGACCGTGGCGGACACCAGATCATCGGCATCGACCTCTCGGGTCCCACCCACTTCGAGGGCGCCGTGATGAGCCTCGACGGCGACGTGATCGAGCGCCGCACGATCGCGCGCCCCGGCGAGGAGGACGGCGACGCGTCCTACGCTGCGACGCTCCGACTCGCCAGAGACCTGGTCGCCGCTTCCGACCGGCCGCTGCTCGGTGTCGGCATCGGCGCCCAGGGCATCGTGCGCCCGGACGGCCTCGTGCTCAGCTCGCCAAACATCGGCTGGCACGACTTCCCGCTCGAGGCGCGCCTCGGCCTCGACCTCGACCTGCCGGTCATCGTCCGCAACGACGCCAACGCCGCCGTCCTCGCCGAGTACACCTTCGGCGAGGAGCGCAGCGACTTCATGCTCATCAAGATCGGTCGCGGCGTGGGTGCCGGGCTGATCACCGGCAGCCAGCCGCTGCTCGGCAGCCGCTTCGCCGCGGGTGAGATCGGCCACGTCGTGGTCGGCACCGACGGCGGTCCGCGGTGCGCCTGCGGCAAGGACGGCTGTCTGGAGGCCTGGCTGAACGTCACCCGGCTCAGTGCCGCGATCGAGGCCGATCCGTCGGCCCGCGACGACGTGCTCCGAGACGCCGGCGCCCGCATGGCCATCGGCATCGCCCCGATCGTCGCCGCACTCGATCTGTCCGACATCGTGCTCTCCGGGCCGCCGGAGCTGCTCTCCGACGTCTTCCTCGCCGCGGCGATCGACACTCTGCGCGCTCGCACCCTGGAGGGGATCTACGACGATGTCGCCATCCGTCTCACTCATCAGGACGACATCGTGCTGCGCGGTGCCGCTGTGATGGTCCTGTCCGGTCAGCTGGGAGTCTCGTAGATGGTGGCAGGAATCGCCCGGCTGGACGGCCGGGCCATACGAGTGGGCCTGGACGTCGGCGGCACGAAGACGGATGCCGTCGCGATCGACGACTCGGGAGAGATCCTCGGACGCGTGCGGCGGCCCACCGGTTGGGGCGCTGACGCGGTCGTGCGCGGCATCCTGGACACCACCTTCGCCCTCGCCGAAGAGGCGGGCTTCGAGCCCACCGACATCCGTTCGGTCGGCGTGGGCATCCCGGGCATGGTCGACAGCGACACCGGCCGTGTGCTGCACGCGGTGAACCTCGGCGTCGAGTCGCTCGACATCGCCGAGCGCGCCCGCGGCGCGATCGACGCGCCGTTCGCCGTCGAGAACGATGTCAAGGCGGCCGCGCTCGGAGCGGCGTCGCTGCGCCCCGGCGATACCTCCATGGCCTACCTGAACCTCGGCACCGGGGTCGCCGCCGGCGTCATCACCGACGGCCGGATCTGGCGAGGCAAGCACGGCAGCGCCGGAGAGGTCGGGCACATCTCGGTCGACCCGCACGGCCGGGTGTGCGGCTGCGGCCAGCGCGGCTGCGTCGAGACGCTGTGCGGCGGCGGAGCGCTGGCGCGGGCGTGGGGACGCCCGGGCGAGCTGCCCGTCCTCGACATCTTCGACGCGGCCGAGGCCGGCGACCCGGTGGCGGCGGGTCTCCGCGCCGACCTCGCCAGGGGCGCGGCCGCGGCCGTGCGCATCCTGGTCCTGTCCGTCGACGTGGAGACCGTGGTCATCGGCGGCGGCCTGACCGCGCTCGGCGGTCGTCTGCAGAGCGATCTCGAGCAGGCGCTGCGCGCGGATGCCGAGAACTCGGCGTTCATGCGCTCGCTGCACCTCGATGAGAGAATCGAACTGCTGCCGGCGGGTTCGCCGGTGGCCGCTCTCGGCGCCGCCCTCCTGGTCACGGCGCCGTCCGAAATCCCCATTCCCGAGAAGGAGACCGTCA
>JAITUD010000398.1 GCA_031286555.1 Microbacterium sp.
ACCGGGGTCTGCACCAGCACCTGCTCCTTCGGGAGCGCGAACGTGCAGTCCTCGATCGTCGTGGGGCGGGTGGAGCGCGCGCTGCGCTGGCCGATGGCCAGCAGACCGGCCGTGCAGCCGCGCAACTGGGCGCCGTCGGCGTTGATCGTCATGGTCGCCTGCGGGTCGAAGGTCGATCGCGCGATCACGCGCACGTTCTCGAGGGTGAGGTCGGTGATCTTCGTGCCTGCCACGAACCACGAGCACACGTGGTCGCGCACCGTGATGCGCTTCGCGGAGGTGCCCCATTGGGCGCCGGAGTTGGCGATGTCCATCAGCCCGGAGCATCCGAGGAACGTGAGGTCGTGCTCGTACTGCCCGTGCGTGGTGAAGGGGTTGCCGCCCTGATCGTCGCCGTCTCCGTGGCAGTTCTCCACGAGGCAGTAGGCGCTCGCGGTGAGGTCGTTCAGGTGCCGCGCGTTCGAGGACGTGCAGTCGCTGACCCGCCCGTAGAGGCAGTAGATCTGCTGGGTGAGGTAGCCCGCGCCGCCGTAGAACACGGTGGGCGGGTTCTCGATCGAGCAGCGCTCGGTGACGAAGTGCGTGTTCCAGCGCCGCATCACCACGGGCCACCAGGTGCGCGAGGCGTGCACGTCGGCGACGTCGCAGTGGGTGGCGTACTCGAAGGCGACGGGATGCGACCCCGTCATCTCCCGCGGATCGGGCAGGCTCCCGTCGGTCGGGCCGTCGAACGGACCGGCGCCGAGGAAGCGCATGTTCGAGATCCGCACGCCCGACACCGGCTCGAAGCGGCGCCAGGTCAGGCCGCGACCCTTGTCGAGCGGCCAGCCGTTCAGGTAGTCGATCCGGATGTGGGTGCCGTCGATCCTCTGGGTGACCTCGACGAAGCGCTGCAGTTCCCGTTCGTCCCCGCCGCCGCCCGCGACCGGCGCGCACTGCACGGCCCACCAGGAGCCGACCGGGAACCTGTCGGCGTCGGGCACCGCGACGGCGTCGGTCAGCTCGGGCCAGGCCTCGGCGAGCGCATGCTCCACGGTCTCGTCCTTCGCGACACCGGTGAAGAACATGACGGCGCCGAACGGGTTGTCGTGCGTGTTCTTCTCGATCCCCTCGGTGGAGAGCGTGTGCCCGCCGAAGTCGATCTCGAGGTGCGACCGCGTGAAGCGGTGCCGGCGCTGGAAGAGCAGGTCGGTGTGGCCCTCGATCCGGCGGATCGCGGTGTCGCCGACCATCGCGTCGAGCGCGTCGTCGGCCGCCGTCTTCGCATCGGCGATGCCGAAGGCACGGAAGTCGACGGTGCCGTCGTGCTGGAGCAGCCAGACGGTGCCCTTCTGCGCGGCGATGACGGTTCCGCCGTTCGCCTTCCGGCCCTTCGCCTCAGCGCCGGTGTAGACGAGCAGGCCGGCATCCCCCGCCGTCCGATAGCCGGCGGCGATCGCGATGTCTCCGGCGCGCGCGCGGATGCTCGCGAGCTCGGCGACGCTCTCCACGCGCCGCACGTTCTGCGGGCCTTCGGCCGCCTGCGCGGGGGATGCCCCGACGGCGGCGACCGCGCCGCCGAGGGCCACGGCCCCGAGTCCGGTGATCAGTGCCCGGCGACCGCCGGATCGGACTTCTCCCGCTGACGTCGTCGTCATGAGTCTCTGTCTCTCTATCCGTGTGGATTTTGCTATAGCAAATAGTATCAAGGGGCGGGTCGGCGATCCAACCCACCCCAGGAGTCATCGCCTGGCGGCATCCGTCGTCTCGGCGAGCGGAGCGGTGGTGAACTCCTTGCGGCGGCTCAGCGCGAAGCCGATCCCCGCACCGAGCAGCGTGAGCGCGGCGATCGGGATGAGGCCCAGGATCGCCGACCCGGTGGACTGGCTGATCCAGCCGATCGCGTACGGTCCCGCGAACCCGGCCAGGTTCCCGACCGAGTTGATGAACGCGAGGCCCGCGGCCGCGGCGGTGCCGGTGAGCACCATCGGCGGCAGGCTCCAGAACAGCGGCGTGGTGGAGAAGAGCGCGGACATGCCCACGCAGAGCGCCGCGAGCGCCAGCACCGGGGCATCCTGCGCCGCGACCGCCGCGATCAGCGACAGCGCGGTGATCGACAGCGTGATGCCGATCTGCAGCGGGATGTTCCCCTGCTTCCGCGCCGCCCGTTCCCACGGCAGCATCAGCAGAGCCGCGCAGATGTTCGGCAGCGCGACCAGCCATCCGGTGGTGGTCGTGGTGAAGTCGCCCATGTTCGCCACGATCGTCGGCAGCCACAGGCCGAGGCCGTACGCGCCGAACACGATGCCGAAGAACAGCACGATGAGCGTCCACAGCCGGCCGTTGCCGAACACCGCGGCGAGGCGCACCTTGCCGTGCTTCTGCTCGACCGCTGCGGTCTCGCGGGCGATCGCATCCGCGATCCACTGCTGCTCCGCCGGCGCCAGCCAGCGCGCGTCCTGCGGGCGATCGGGCAGCCAGAAGAACACGACGAACGCGAGCAGGATCGCCGGGATGCCCTCGATGAGGAACACCAGCTGCCAGCCCTCCAGGCCCCACATCCCGTGCAGGCTCATGATCCAGCCCGACAGCGGCGCGGCGACGGCGTTCGCGATCGGATTCGACAGGGCGAACACGGCGAGCACCTGGGTGCGGTACTCACGAGGGAACCACAGCGTCAGGTACAGCAGGACGCCCGGGAAGAACCCCGCCTCGGCGACGCCGAGGATGAACCGGGCGATCGTGAACTGGGTCGCATCCTGCACGAACGCGGTCAGCACCGCGACGATGCCCCAGGAGACCATGATGCGCGTGATCCACTTGCGGGCTCCGAAGCGCTCCAGCAGCAGGTTGCTCGGCACCTCGAACAGCAGGTAGCCGATGAAGAAGATGCCCGCCGCCAGCCCGAAGGCCGCCTCGGTCATGTTCAGCGCCTGGGTCATCTCGAGCTTGGCGAAGCCGGCGTTGTTCCGGTCGACGTAGGCGACGAGGTAGAGCAGGCCCAGGAACGGGCCGAGCCTCCAGATCGCCTTCTTCATCGCGCTCGCGCCGAGATCGGCGGATGCGTCGGACAGGGCTGCGCTGGACATGGTTCTCCTTCGTGGGGTCGAGCTGTCGGTGGATGTGCGCGGAGTCAGCGGGTGGCCACGGCGGTCGTCGCTGCGCCGGTCGCCTCCCAGAGGGCTGCGGCCTCGGCGCGCCTGCGGCGCTCGGCCACCGGATCGGCGACCGGGATGGCCGCCATCAGCCCTCTGGTGTACTCGTGCTGCGGGTCGGCGAAGAGCTGGTCGCGCGGACCCATCTCCACGATCCGTCCCTGCTGCATCACGGCGACCGTCGACGACATGTATCGGATCACGGCCAGGTCGTGGCTGATGAACAGGTAGGTGAGGCCCAGCTCGGCCTGCAGGTCGCGCAGCAGATTGAGCACCTGGGCCTGGATCGAGACGTCCAGTGCCGAGACGGACTCGTCCAGCACGAGGAACTCGGGCTCGAGCACCAGAGAGCGCGCGATCGACACGCGCTGACACTGCCCGCCCGACATCGACCGCGGCAGTCGCGTCGCGAACTCCTCGTCCAGCCGCACCCGATGCATCGCCTCGCGCACCTTCTCGGCTCTGGCGGCCCTGGTGCCGATCCCGTGCGCGAGCAGCGGCGCCTCGATGATCTGCGCGACCGTCTGACGCCGGTTCAAGGCGGCGAACGGATCCTGGAACACCATCTGCATGCGTCGCCGCAGTCGGCGCAGCGGCTCGCCGTTCATCTCGTGGGGCCGTTCGCCGTCGAAGACGACGGTGCCTCCGTCGATCCCGCCCAGCGCGAGCACGGCCTTCGACACCGTGGACTTGCCGGAGCCGGATTCTCCGACGAGCCCGAAGGTCTCTCCCCTCCGGATGCGGAACGACACGTCATCGACGGCCGTGACCCGCCGCCCGGAGCCCAGGGAGAAGACCTTGCGGAGATCGCTGACGTCGAGAAGCACGTCGCCGGACTCGCGCGCCCTGTCGACCGCGCTCATCGTCCCTGGCTCGTCGACGGGTTCGGTTCCCCGTTCGAGAACCTCGGCGGGAGTGCGGATGGGACGGTTCACGTCGACCGTCAGATCGACGACCGCGCCGAGCAGCGCCTGGGTATAGGGATGCTCGGGGTGCGCATAGAGCTGTTCGACCGGCGCTTCCTCGATGATGCGTCCGTGCCGCATGACGTGGATGCGCTCGCAGAAGCCGGCGGCGACGCCGAGGTCGTGCGTGATGAGGATCACCGCCGTACCGTGCTGATCGGCCAGGCGATCGAGCAGATCGATGATGCGGGACTGCGTGGTCACGTCCAGAGCCGTCGTCGGCTCGTCGGCGATCAGCACCTTCGGCCGGGACGACATCGCCATCGCGATCATCACTCGCTGCCGCATCCCGCCGGAGAACTCGTGCGGGTACTGCGCCAGGCGCTCCTCGGGATAGGGCATCCCGACCTCGGCGAGGAGCTCGACGGCGCGCTCCCTCGCCACCCCCTTCGAGACGCGGTCATGCAGCCGGATGGCCTCGACGAGCTGATGCCCGATCGTGCGCACGGGGTTGAGCGAGCTCATCGGATCCTGATAGACCATCGCGATCTCGCCGCCGCGCACCCTGGTCATCTGCCGGGCCGACAGGTCGAGGAGCTCCCTCCCCTCCAACCGGATGCTGCCGCCGAGGGTCGCACCCTCGACGAGGCGCATGATCGACAGCGCGGTCAGCGACTTGCCGGACCCGGATTCGCCCACGAGCCCGATGCGCTCCCCCGGGCTCACGGCGAAACCGATGCCGGTCACCGGAGTCGCCGCCCCGAAGCTCACGGTCAGGTCCCGCACCTCGAGGACGGGCGTGCTGGCGTTCGACGCGATCATCACCGCATCCCCTTCCGGTCGCCGCCGAACTGGTCGGCGAGCACATTGAGCAGCCAGATGGTCACGAAGATGAACAGCGCCGGGAACAGCACGTAGCCGATCGACTGGTACATCTTCTGGTAGCCCTGCTGCACGAGGGTTCCCCATGTGGCCTCGGGCGGCGCGATGCCGAGTCCGACGAAGCTCATCGAGGCCTCGAGCAGGATCGCGCTGGCGGCGTTGATTGCCGCCTGCACGACGATCGGCCCTCGCGCGTTCGGCAGCACCTCCGTGAACACCAGCCGACGACGGTTCGAGCCGAAGGCGACCGCCGCGGTGAAGTAGTCCTCCTGCAGCTCGGTGAGCACCGAGGAGCGGACCACCCGGGCGGTGGTCGGAGCGAGCAGGATGCCGATGATCACGGCGAGCTTGATCGGGTCGGCCCCGAACGCCGAGATGAAGACCAGCGCGAACAGGATCTGCGGGATCGCCATCACCGTGTCGGCGAGGCGCATCAGCACCTCGTCGAGCACACCTCGCCGGAAAGCGGCGGCCATGCCCCACGCGATGCCGAGCACCATCGCCACGATCGTCGCGCCCGCAGCGATGAAGATGGTGAGCTGACCGCCGTAGAGGACGCGGCTCAGCAGATCGCGGCCGAGCTCGTCGGTGCCGAACAGGTGCGCGCCCGAGGGCGCAGCGAAGCGGTCCGGCGACTGCTCCGCCGGGTCGTAGGGTGCGATGAGCGGAGCGAGGACGCAGGCCAGCACGATCAGTGCCAGCACCCCGATCGAGAGGATCGAGGCCAGCGGGATGCGTCGGCGCGGACGCGCGACGATCCGCGCGGCGGTCACGGTGTCAACCATGAGCCCTCCTTGTGCGAAGACGCGGATCGAGCACTCCGTAGAGCAGATCGACGATGAGCGTCGTGAGGATGAACATGGCGGAGATCAGCAGCACCACCGACTGCAGCACGGCGTAGTCGCGCTTGAAGACCGCGTCGATCGCGAGTGATCCCAGCCCGGGGATGCCGAACACGTACTCCACGATCACGACGCCGCCGAGCGTGTACCCGACGATCAGACCGAGCATCGTGAGTCCGGGGATGAGCGCGTTGCGCAGCGCGTGCCCGAGCACGACGCCGCTGGCGGACTGCCCCTTGCCCCGTGCGGTGCGAATGTACGGCGCATCCAGCACCTCGACCATCGACGCCCGGAGGAACCTCATCAGCAGAGGCGCTGCGGCGAAGGCGAGAGTGAGCGCCGGGAGCAGCATCCGCAGCAGGTTCTCGGCGGGATCCTCGCTGAACGGCGTGTACCCGCGGGCGGGCAGCACGCGCAGCTGCACGGCGAAGACGACGATGAGCACGATGCCGATGAGGAACTGCGGCAGCGCCATTCCGGCGGTGGAGATCGCCGTGAGCGCGCGGTCGACCGCCCCGAGCGGGCGCAGGGACGCGATCACGGCGGCGGGTGTGGCGATGATCACGGCGAACAGGATGCCGATCGCCGTGAGCTCGAGGGTCGCCGGCAGGCGCTGCGCGATGAGCTCGGTCACCGAGAACTGGTTGAAGTAGGACTGACCGAAGTCGCCGGTGAACACGCCCCCGATCCAGCGCAGGTACTGCTCGACGAGCGGGGCGTCGAGACCGGCCTCCGCGCGGAGGCGCTGGATAGTCTCGGCGTCGACTCCTGGTGTGGAGCCGAGCCGTGTGATCACGGGGTCGCCGGGCAGCAGACGCAGCACGACGAAGACGAGGATCGAGGTGGCGATCAGCATCGCGATGCTGATCGCCACCCGACGGAGGATCGAGATCGCCACGTCAGCCCTTCAAGGCCGCGTTCTCCAGGTGCAGCTGACCGCCGCCCTCGACCCAGACTCCGGTCACCTTGTCGCTGGTCGCGGAGACGACTGTCGACTGCAGGGGCACGATCAGCGGAACCTCGCGGTTGATGATCTCCTGCACGACGCCCCATTTCTCCTTGCGAGCGGTCTCGTCGGGCTCGGCGACGGCGTCGGAGAACGCCTTCGAGAAGTCGTCGTCCTTCCAGTTGCACTCGCATCGGCCGGGCAGGTAGAAGTTCAGCGCGTATGCCGGCTCGGGCGGCGTGGACTGGAAGTTCGGCACGATGTATCCGGGGTAGGACTTGCCGGCCGGGTAGAACGAGTCGACCCAGGTGCCGATGTCGTTGTTGTCGATCTTCAGCGTGATGCCGATCTTCTTCAGGCTCGCCTGCAGGATCTCCCCGCTGGTGTTCCACTCCGGGTACTGCCCCGCGATGCCCCACCAGGTCAGCGTGCTCCCCTCGGTGACGCCGGCCTGCGCGAACAGCTCCTTGGCCTTGTCGAGGTCGTAGGAGTAGTCCGTCAGATCACCGCCGTACCAGGGGTTGCTCTCACCGAGCGCGTTGTTCGTGGATGAGACGTTGCCCTGTCCGTAGTACGCCGCGTCGAGGATGGCGTCGCGATCGGTCGCATAGGCCAGCGCCTGCCGAGCGCGCACGTCGTCGAACGGCGGCGAGGTCGTGTCGACCTCCCAGGACGGCCACTGGCTGGGGTTGTCCGGGCGCACCAGGGCGATGCCGCCCCCCTCCAGTCCGTCGACGTCTCCCTGCGGAACCGACCACAGCACGTCGAGGTCGCCGGAGCGCAGCCCGGTGACGGCGGCGGTCGACTCAGCGGCCTTGACGATCTTGATCTCGTCGAGGGCGGGGGCCTCGCCGAAGAACTTCTCGTTGGGAACGAGCGTGACGGAGTCGTCCGGAGTGAACTTGTCGACCACATAGGGCCCCGTGCCGATCGGGTCCTTGTCGATCGAACCGAGCGCGTCGACGTCGATCATCTTGACCCACACGATCCCCGCAGGCAGCGTGGCGATCGGTTCGGAGAGAGTGAGGACCACCGTCTTCTCGTCGGGCGCCGTGACGTCGGTGATCATGGAGATCTTGTTCTTCTCCTGCGTCGCGGTCTTGTCATCCAGGTAGTACTTGAACGCCGAGACGGCGGCATCCGCGGTGAACGGATCCCCGTTCGAGAACGTCACGCCGTCTCGCAGCGTGAACGTCCAGGTCTTCTGGTCGGCGGAGGCCTCCCACTTCTCGGCGAGATCGCCGACGATCTTCCCCGACTCGTCGGTCTTGGTCAGGCCGTTCCAGAGCAGCGGGAAGAGCACCTCCTCCCAGGCGAAGGTGCGGATCGCAGGGTTCAGCTGAGGGATGCCCTGCGCAGCGGCGACGGTCAGGGTTCCGCCCTTCTGCGTCTCGCCTGTGGGCGTCGCGGACGATCCGCAGCCGGTGATGAGCAGGGCCGCAGTGAGCATCGCCGCTCCGCTCAGCCACGCGCGTCGACGGGACATGGTGCCTCCTTCGTTGGGTGCATCGGGTTGTTCGCTATAGCATCTAGCAAAACTACGGTTTCGTCCAGTCCTTGTTGCCGAGTCGAGATCAAACGCCTTCGGGAGCGGATGCCATAGCATCATGAGGTCGGTACGCCGAGCCCGTAGGACCACGAGGGGGAGCCATGCGCACCGTGTCGGATCAGAACATCGCCGAGCAGGTGGCCGATGAGCTGCGCGCCGCGATCCACTCCGGCGAGCTGCTCCCGGGCGAGCGCCTGGTCGAGCGCAAGCTCGCCGAGCGCCTCGGCGTGAGCCACATCCCGGTGCGAGAGGCGCTCACCCGCCTCGCCGAGGAGCGCCTCGTCGTGCGCGAGCCGCGGCGCGGCGCCAGGGTCGCCGAGCTGACCGCGCAGGACCTCGAGGAGATCTCCAGCCTGCGCATCGTGCTGGAGCAGTTCATGGCGATCCGCGTGCAGGAGCGCTGGAACGAGGAGTCGGCGAAGCGACTGCGGGACATCCTCGATGCGATGGACGCCGCACCCGTCGGCGACATGGACGAGGTCCTGCGACAGGACCGCGCCTTCCACGAAGCACTCGCGGAGCTGTCCGAGCACCGCTTCGTCACCGAGCTGAACGCCCAGCTGCGCGGCCGGATCACCGGTTTCATCCAGGCCGCCAACGCGGCCCTGCCGCCTGCCGAGCAGGCCGAGCACGTGCGCAGCCACCGCGTCATCTACGAGGCGATCGACGGTGGCGACCCCGACGAGGTGCGCTCGGTCATCGCCGCACACGTCACCCGCGCATTCGAGCGCATCGCGCCGCTCACCGGGAAGCCGCCCGTGACTGCGGACCCCGCGTGATCAGGTCCCGACGTTGAGGCTCTCGTAGGTCCGGGCCTCGACCCCGCGCCCCTCGAGGTCGAGCACGACCTGGTACATCATCGCCTGCAGCAGCAGTGCGCCGACCACGGTCGAGGTGGGCGCCAGCGGATACGGCTCGTGCGGCATGATCGCGTCGCCGGGCTCGCCGCAGTTGTCGATGACGATGTCGGCGACCTCGAACAGCCGCGATCCCTCGGGCGCGCGCGAGGTGACCGACCGGCTGTGCGCGAGTGAGGTGAGGGCGATCACGGTGGCTCCGCGCTCCTTGCCGCCGCGGGCCATCTCGACGGGGACCGCGTTGCGGCCGGAGTTCGAGACGACGAGCAGGCAATCGCCCTCGGCGACGCCGTGGATCTCGAGGATCTCGGCCGCAAGACCCGGCAGCCGCTCGAGGCGCGAGCTCTTCTCGAGTCCCTCATGCAGCATGAGCGCCGGCTCCAGGATCGGATGCACGTCGACCAGGCCGCCGGCCCGGCCCCAGAGCTCCTCGGCGAGCAGATGCGAGTGCCCGCTGCCGAACACCCAGAACCGATTCCCCCGCTGCATCGCATCGGCGACGGCCGTCGCGGCCGCCTGCACGGCCGGGACCTGCGTCTCGGCCGCGCGCTGCGCGACCGCCAGCGCGGCCCGAAGGTAGTCCTGTGCACTCATGTCCGTCTCCCTCGTCGGTCGTCAGAAGTAGTCTGCGGCACCGAAGTGCCGGATGCCGGTGATCCGCGGAGTCCGTCGCAGCGGGCGGGTCATCCCGGTGGCATCCGGCGTCCATTCCGCGGCCGGCGCGAACGCCCGCACCGCGTCGAGATCCTCCTCACGACCCGGGATCGCGATGTCGCAGCGTGACGCACCGGCGTCCCGCCAGTCGGCGGCGATCGCTCCGAGCAGCGCACCCGTACGACCGCCGGTGGGAGCGACCAGCTCGGCGACGGTTCCGAGGCCGTCACGGGCCTGGGCCACGGCGTATCCGTCGTCGAGGCGGTACAGCGTCAGTCCGTCCCGTCGCACCGCCGCCATCGCCCAGTCCGGCGGCGAGCGCACCGGTGCGAGCACGACGCCGGAGCGCGCGCGCTCGTAGTCCGCCTCACACGGCGCGAGCACCTCCGCGC
>JAITUD010000434.1 GCA_031286555.1 Microbacterium sp.
GGGAAGGGGCTGCGCAAGTACCGGCAGCAGCTGCGGATGGTGTTCCAGGACCCGTTCGCCTCGCTGAACCCGTACCACTCGATCCGGCACCACGTCGAGCGCCCGCTGCGGCTGGACCATGTCGTGCCGAAGCAGGAGGTGGACGCCGAGGTGCGCCGCCTGCTCGAGCGGGTGCGCCTCGACCCGGATGCCGTGATGGAGCGGCGCCCGCACGAGCTGTCCGGCGGGCAGCGCCAGCGCGTCGCGATCGCCCGCGCCCTTGCTTCCCGCCCTGCGCTGCTCGTCGCCGACGAACCGGTGTCGATGCTCGACGTGTCGATCCGCCTCGGCGTGCTGAACCTGCTCGCCGACCTGCAGCGCGAGGAGGGGCTCGGCGTGCTCTACATCACGCACGACCTGGCCACGGCGCGGCACTTCAGCGACGAGATCATCGTGCTCAACCAGGGCAGGGTCGTCGAACACGGCCCCGCCGACGACGTGATCCTGCATCCGACCGACCCCTACACACGCGAGCTGCGTGCGGCGTCGCCCGACCCGGAGGAGTTCTTCCGAACCCTCGCCGCGCAGACCCCCGGAGGCATGCGATGAGCACCGACACCACGCGCGCCGGCACGAGCACGGCGCCATCCACCGATCCGGCATCCGCTGATCCGGCATCCCCCGGTTCCGCACCCGTCGATCCGACGCTGGTCGGCACGACCGCGACCACCGCCGAACGGCGGGGTGTGCGGGTGCCGTGGCGCTTCATCGGCGGACGCGTCGCCTTCTACCTGTTCACCGCGTGGGCGGCGATCACGATCAACTTCTTCATCCCGCGGATGATGAAGGGCGACGCGGTCACCTCCTACATGGCCCGCAGCCAGGGCCAGCTGCAGCCCGAGGCCGAGAAGGCGCTGCGCGCCCTGTTCGGCGTCGGCACGAACGTTCCGCTCTGGAAGCAGTACCTCGACTACTGGGGGATGCTGCTGCACGGCGACCTCGGGGTGTCGATCTCGACCGGCATGGCCCCCGTCGGCGACGCGATCGCCGCGGCCCTGCCCTGGACGCTCGGCCTCGTCGGCGTCGCCACGATCATCTCCTTCGTGGTCGGCACCGTGCTCGGTGCCATCGTCGGCTGGCGCCGCGGCGGAAAGCTGGACGTGCTCATCCCCGTGACCACGTTCTTCGGCACCGTTCCCTACTTCTGGCTCGGCCTGATCTTCATCGCGATCTTCTCGTCGGTGCTCGGCTGGTTCCCCGCCGGGCACGCCTACGAGGTCGGCGTCGAACCGGGCTGGAACGCGGAGTTCATCTCGCAGGTGATCTCGCACGCCATCCTGCCTGTGATCACCATCGTGATCGCGTCGATCGGCGGCTGGCTGCTGGGCATGCGCAACATGATGCTCACCGTGCTCGACGAGGACTACATCACCGTCGCGCAGGCGAAGGGCATGCCGAACAGCCGAGTGCTGTGGCGGTACGCGGCCCGCAACGCGGTGCTGCCGCAGATCCAGAGCTTCGCCCTGGCACTCGGCTTCATCGTCGGCGGCACGATCGTGATGGAGATGGTGTTCTCCTATCCCGGCATCGGCCTGCTGCTGCTCAGCGCGACCAACGCGAAGGACTACGCGCTCATGCAGGGCATCTTCCTGGTGCTCGTCCTGGCCGTCCTGGTCGCCAACATCCTGGCCGACATCGTCTACGCGATCCTCGACCCCCGCACCCGTCAGACGGAGGCCTGACCATGAACGCTCCTGCAGACAAGTCTCCGCAGACGGTGCAGCCCGCGGGCGTGGGCGCGCCCGAGACAGCGGTCGTGCTCACCGCCGACCGTCCTGCGCCGAAGAAGAAGACCTTCTGGAGCCAGCTGAAGGCCTCGATGGCGATGTTCAGCAACCGCAAGTCGGCGGCCGGACTCATCATCTTCGGCGTCTTCACCCTCGTCGCGATCTTCGCGCCGTGGATCGCGCCCTACGACCCGACCGAGCAGAACCTCGACGCGACGCTGCAGCCGCCGTCCTTCCAGCACCTGATGGGCACCACGCACATCGGCGAGGACATCTTCAGCCAGTTGGTCTACGGCACCCGGGGCGTGCTCGTGGTCGGGTTCCTCGCCACGATCATCGCCACCGTGCTGGCGATCGTGGTGGGCGTGACCGCCGGATACCTGCGCGGCTGGAAGAGCGAGGCGCTGTCGGCGCTGTCCAACGTGTTCCTCGTGCTGCCCGCGCTGCCGTTGATGATCATCATCGCCTCGCAGTTCGAGGACCCGCCGCTGTTCCTCATCGCGATCGTGCTGGGCCTGACCGGCTGGGCATGGGGCGCGCGCGTGCTGCGCGCGCAGACCATGTCGCTGCGCAACCGCGACTTCATCCAGGCGGCCCGCGCCAACGGCGAGCCGCTGCACCGCATCATCCTCGTCGAGATGCTGCCGAACCTGATGGCGCTGATCGCCTCCAGCTTCGTCGGCACGATGACCGCCGCTGTGCTGGGGCTGACCACGCTCGCGTACATCGGCGTCATCCCGGTGTCGAACCTGAACTGGGGCACCATCCTGTTCTGGGCGCAGCAGAACAGCGCGTTCCCGGACTACTGGTGGTGGTACGTGCCCGCCGGTCTGTGCATCTCGCTGCTCGGAGTCGGGCTCGCGCTGATCAACTTCGGCATCGACGAGTACGTCAACCCGCGTCTGCGGTCGGCCGGTGAGCGGGCCCGCGCGATGAAGAAGAAGGGACTGAAGGTGAACGACGCCGTCACCGCCGTGCGCATCGACCAGCCCGACGCCCCGTCCGCAGCAGAAGAGAAC
>JAITUD010000452.1 GCA_031286555.1 Microbacterium sp.
CCCTCCCGCCGGTCTTCGTGGTCACTTCCGCCTTTCCTTACTTCTGGATGGCCCTGCTGGCGATCTACGTGTTCTCTATAGAGCTCGGCATATTGCCGTCGGAGGGGGCCTACAATTTCCTCTCCGACCACCCCGGGCTCGACTGTGCCCGCGGGGCGGCGCCCCGGGCCCGGGCGGGGGCGGGTGCGCGGGGCGCGGAGGGGTGGCGCGGCCCCCGCCCCCCACGGCCCGGAGGACCCGCGGTACGGCGTGTACGACTGGCTGGGATACCGACTCGAGGGCCTGATCCAGGCGGCGGACGAACGGGATGCCCGGTTCTGAGACCTCTCGTCAGGGCACGGTCACGACGATCGACGCCAGCTCGACCGGATCATGCGCCCGGATGTGCGCGTCCTCCTGCGCAGCCCAGCGGTCCCAGTGCGGACGGAATCCGTCGCCGTCGCGCTCGAGGGCACGATGCTTCCGGCTCGCGGCCGGCCCGTCGACCCAGACCCGGACGTCGGCGACGGCAGCGGCGTCTCGGGTGAGCGCACCGCACCCCTCCACGATCAGCCCGAGAGCGGGGTCGACCGTGTGGCTCTCGGCGGCGGTGTCGAGTTCCCAGTCCCAGCGGTTCCAGACGCCGGACTCGCCGCGGGAGTGCGGACCCAGCACTTCGTCGACGGCGATGCGTCCGCCCTCGGCGAGGCCGTCCCAGCCGGGATAGAACGAGTCCAGTGCGACCAGCTGCACCGAGACGTCCAATGGCCAGTTCTCGGCCACCCGGCGCGCCAGCGTGGACTTCCCGGCACCGCTTCGGCCGTCGATCACCACGGCGGGATTCGATCTGTCGGCCGCGCGCACAGCCGAGACGATCCTGCGGACAGCCGCGTCAAGGCACTCCCCGAAGGGGTCGCTACTTCTTGAGGGCACGGATGATGCGGGTGAGCGCGCGTCCTGCGATCCACACGAAGGGGATGCCGACCGCCAGCAGGGTGATCAGGTTCGGCTCGAAGCGAAGCCCCTCTTCTCGGCGCACGTAGACGCCGAGCGGAATCGCGGTGCCGCCGCCTGATCCGCCCTCGATGCCCTCGCCGCTGCCGCCTGCGAAGCCCGTCACGGCCAGCGCGACCGGCGTGATGCTGACGCCGTCGACGTCGACGGGCTCGCCGTAGGCGCTCTTGACCCCGAACGAGGCGGCCTGCTTACCGAGTTCCACTGCGATGTTGGGCATGCCACCACGCTACTGGAAGCGCGGCTCGCTGTCGCGGGTCACTCCCGCCCGAACGAGCGCGGGTGCGGTCCGTCGCGTCCGTCGCCTCGGCCCACATGGCGGGCACGGGTGATCGTGGCGCTGCCGAAGCGCGCTCTGGCATCGTCCAGGGCGCCCTCCAGCCTGCGGCGATCGGCATCGTCGTCCCAGAGCGCGAACCCGGCGGACCCGGCGCTCTGCAGCTTCTCGGCGCGCACGCCGAGAAGGCGGATCGGGTCGCGGCGCTCGAGGCCGTCGAACAGCGCCGTCGCCGTCTCGCCGATGCGCTGGCCGACGTCCGTCGGCTCGGACAGCGACTGCGCCCGGGTGATCGTGGTGAAGTCCGCGAAGCGCACCTTGATCGCCACCGTGCGGGCCTCCCAGGACGCAGCGCGCAGGCGGACTCCGACGCGATCGGCGAGCCGCAGCAGCTCCGCACGCAGCACGTCGGCGTCGATGACGTCGATGTCGAAGGTCTCCTCGTGCCCGATGCTCTTCTCGACGCGCTCGGTCTCGACCTCCCGAGCATCCTCACCTCTGGCCAGCTGTCGCAGGCGGCCGCCGGCCGCCGGGCCGAGCGCGCGCTCCAGCATGCCCGGAGCGGCCTCACGCACATCGCGGATCGTGTGGATGCCGCGACGCTCCAGTGCCTCGGCGGCCTTCGGCCCGACGCCCCACATCGCACCCGCAGGGCGGGGATCGAGGAACTCCTGGGTGCGCGCGCCCGGCACGATCAGCAGGCCGTCTGGCTTGGACAGCGTCGACGCCATCTTCGCAACGTGCTTGGTCGCCGCCACACCCACGCTGCAGTTGATGCCGACCTCGTCGGCGACACGTCGGCGGATGAGTGTGGCGATCTCGCCCGGACTCCCCCACAGCCGGCGCACGCCCCGCACGTCGAGGAAGGCCTCGTCGATCGACAACGGCTCGACCAGGGGCGTGAACGACTCGAAGATGGCCATCACCTGCGCCGAGACCTCCTGGTAGCGGCGGAAGTCCGGCATGACGATGCGTGCAGCGGGACACAGCCGCAGCGCCTGCGACACCGGCATCGCCGAGCGCACGCCGAACCGGCGCGCCTCGTACGAGGCGCTGGAGACCACGGAGCGCCCGTCCGGGGCACCGATGATCAGCGGCAACCCGCGCAGCGAGGGGTCGTCCAACGTGGCGACGGATGCGTAGAACGCGTCCATGTCGACATGCAGGATGCCGGTCCCGCTGTCGTCCGCCCCCGCGGGCGAGACGATGCGCCCCGATCCGTCACCGCGTCCCATGGGTCCATTCTTCCCGAGTCCACGGACATCGGATTCCGGATTCTTGACCGACCGGTCAGTCAGGAGCGTATAGTGAACCTCGACCCCCGATTCGGGAGCCATCTGACCTTGAGGAGGATGAGTTCAATGAAGAGGTGGACTCGCTGGCAGGACTGGGTGGCCGTGGCCGCCGGACTGTACGCGGCCCTGGCGAGCA
>JAITUD010000100.1 GCA_031286555.1 Microbacterium sp.
TAGAGCGTGGGGAACGGCGCGACTCCGACTTCCAGAAGAGCATCGACGAGGCGGTCGTAGTAGGCCAGGCCCGCCTGGTTCACGGGCCCCGATCCGCCCGGCCGCACCCGCGTCCACGAGATCGAGAAGCGGTATCTGTCCACGCCGAGGTCCGCGAGCAGCGCGACATCCTCCGCGAAGCGGTGATAGCTGTCGGGCCCCGGCTCGGCGGTCGATCCGTCCCGGATCCGCCCAGGGGTGTCGACGAAGTCGTCCCAGATGGAGCGACCCTGACCGTCGGCGCCACGGGCGCCCTCGATCTGGAAGGCGGCGGTCGCGGCGGACCAGCGGAAGCCCGCGGGGAACGCCGGTGGGGTGGGATCGGGTCGCATGCGTCTCCTCGACGTCGATGTCGGCGGTATCCCGGTATTCTGCACCCAGTACCGCCCCTCGTGCGACCGAGTACCGGGTGCGCGTGTCGGAACCGCTTCGCCGCACCCCTTCGTTTCGCGCGGAGTGGTGCAGTGCTGGTAAGCTTGGTTCTTGGCTTGCGTGTGGGTTCTTCCCTCACGACCGCTGTTCGGAACCCCTCTCCTTCCGGCAGCACTTCCAACACTCCTTCGAAAGAAAGCACCCGCACGTGGCAAACATCAAGTCGCAGATCAAGCGCAACAAGACCAACCTGAAGGCGCAGGAGCGCAACAAGGCCGTCAAGAGCGAGCTGAAGACCTGGGTCCGCAAGACCCGCGAGGCTGTCGTCGCCGGCGACAAGGACGCCGCTGAGGCTGCCCTCGCCACCGCATCCGTCAAGCTCGACAAGGCCGTCAGCAAGGGCGTCGTGCACAAGAACCAGGCGAAGAACCGCAAGTCGGCCATCGCCAAGCAGGTCGCCGCTCTCTGAGCAGACTTCTGAAGAAGGCCCGCCTCCCCTCGGGGATGGCGGGCCTTCTTCGTATCCGGGCCTCACCCTCCGAAGGGCTCACGGGTCGCGACGACCGCGACCATGCGCTCCAGCGCGAACACCGGGTCGCGCGAGGCGCCCTTGACCTCGGCGTCGGCACGGGCGGTCGCCTGGATCGCCATGCCCAGCGAGCGCTCGTTCCAGCCGGTGAGGTCGCGGCGGGCGCGATCGATCTGCCAGTCCTTCATGCCCAGGCGCGCGGCGAGCTCACGGCTCGAGCCGCGCAGCCCTGCCACCTTCGCCATGGTGCGCAGCTTCATCGCGAAGGCCGCGACCATCGGCACCGGATCGGCGCCGGAGGCGAGTGCGTGCCGCAGGGCGATCAGCGCCTCGCCGTAGCGGCCGGCGATCGCGGTGTCGGCGACAACGAAGGCCGAGACCTCGACGCGCCCGCCGTAGTACCGCGTGACGACCTCGTCGGTGATGTCGCCCTCGACGTCGCCTATCAGCTGCTGACAGGCTGCGGCCAGTTCAGTGAGGTCGTCGGCGAAGGCCGACACCAGCGCGCGCAGCGCCGTCGGGGCGATGCGCTTCCTGGCCGCCTTGAACTCGCCCGCGGCGAAGTCGACGCGGTCGCCGTCGCGCTTGACCGCGGGGCAGGCGATCTCGATGCCCTCGCCGCTGCCGGCGCGCACGGCGTCGAGCAGCTTCTTGCCGCGCACGGTCGCGCCGGTGTGCCGCAGCAGCACCGTCGCGCCCTCCTGCGGGCTCTGCAGATAGGAGACCGCCTCCTGGATGAACGCGTCGGATGCCTTCTCGACGCCGGCGATCCGCACCAGGCGGGGCTCCCCGAACAGCGACGGCGAGGTGAGGGAGAGCAGTGTGCCCGGCGCGTAGTCATCTGCGCGCACATCGCTGACCTCGAGCGCCGGGTCCTCCGCGCGGAGGTAGTCACGGATGCCGGCGATCGCGCGCTCGGCGCAGATCTCCTCGGGGCCGGAGACCAGCACCACCGGAGCGGGACGGGGCTCGCGCCAGGACACCTGGGGGATCTTCGAGGCCTTCGCCGCTCCCCCGCGCGCGGATGATCGAGGAGCTGCTGCCATGTCCTCCAGCCTACCGGCGGGCGGGGACACGGCCCGGCGCACTCGCTTTCCACAGCCGCAGTCGGCAGGCCATCTCTCCCGAGTCGCGGGGTTCAGGCGGACGTCGACACCCCTGCCGTCTTAGCGTTGCGAGGTGCCCACACCGGATGCCCCCGACCCCGCCCCGGCACGCAGACGACTGCGGCTGAGCATCGGGGCGGCGATCGCGATCGGGCTGATCGTGCTGTCCGCGGCGGTGGGGTGGGGCATCCTGCGCGGCCAGGCCTCCCCCGCCGACGTGATCCCGATCGAGGAGGACGCACAGGTGGGCGCAGCCGCCGGCCTGTACGTGCACGTGCTCGGCGAGGTCGAGAGTCCCGGTCTCTATCTGCTGGAATCGGATGCCCGGCTCGTCGACGCTCTCGCCGCAGCCGGCGGCACGACCGACGCGGCCGACCTCGCCGCGGTCAACCTGGCCCGCCCGCTCAGCGACGGTGAACAGGTGATCGTGCCGCCGAAGGGCGCGGCGGCCGGGGGCGACGCGACGCAGCAGCCAGGCGACGGTCTGATCGACCTGAACAGTGCCGATCAGGCCGCCCGGGAGGGGCTCCCCCGGATCGGGCCCGCCCTCGCGCAGCGGATCATCTCCTGGCGCGACGACAACGGTCGGTTCCGCTCCGTCGACGACCTGCTCGCCGTCCCCGGCATCGGCGAGAAGCTCCTCGCGGGGCTGCGGGATCTGGTCAAGGTGTGAGCGGTGAAGGACCTCCGCAGTGCCGTCCTCGCGGCATCCGTCTGGGCGATCGCCCTGCTCGCGGTGCTGCTGCCAGGGGCCGCGGTCCCGCTCGGGGCGATCGCCCTGCTCGCTGCGGGCGGCGGGGTGCTCGGTCCCGGCCGGCGTCGGCACGGGTCCGGACTGGTGGTGCTCAGCCTGCTCTGCGGCGCCGCCGTGGCTCTCTCGGCCGCTGCCGCGCAGCCCGCGCGGGATCAGGCCGCTGAGCTCGGCGGGCGTGCCGTGGAGGTGACAGCGGAGGTCTCGTCCTCGGCATCCGTCGGGTCGGACGGCCGCCTCTGGCTCGATGCCCGCACGATCCGCCTCGGGCCGCCGGGACGCGCCGAGGCCCTCTCCGTGCCGGCGCGGATCGGCATCGACCCCCAGGACGGCGTCGACCTCGGCGCCGAGGTGACCGTCACGGGGCAGGCCAAGGCGACGGATGCCGGTGAGCGCGCGGCGCTGGTCGTCTTCGCCCCGACCGGAGAGGTCAGCCGCCCGGCATCCGGCGTCTTCGCGATCGCCGCGCAGACCCGCGCCGATTTCATCGAGCGGGCCA
>JAITUD010000111.1 GCA_031286555.1 Microbacterium sp.
ATCCCGGTGTACGTGTTCTACTCGATGTTCGGCTTCCAGCGCACCGGCGACTCGCTGTGGGCGGCCGCCGATCAGATGACGCGCGGATTCCTCATCTCGGCCACCGCCGGGCGCACCACGCTCACCGGCGAGGGTCTGCAGCACGCCGACGGGCACTCGCCGCTGCTCGCGGCGACGAACGCCGCCGTGGTCACCTACGACCCGGCGTTCGGCTACGAGATCGGCCACATCGTGCGTGCGGGCATCGAGCGGATGTACGGTCCGGACTCCACCGACCGCAACCACATCTACAACATCATGGTCTACAACGAGCCGATCGTTCAGCCCGCCGAGCCCGAGGGCGTCGACGTGCCGGGCATCCTCGGCGGCATCCACCGGATCGCCCCCGTGGCGGCGCCGAAGGCGCACCTGCTGGCATCCGGAATCGGCGTGACCTGGGCGCAGGAGGCGCAGCAGCTGTTGCGCGACGACTGGGGCGTGGACGCGGACATCTGGTCGGTCACCTCGTGGACCGAGCTGCGCCGCGACGCGGTCGCCGCCGAGGAGGACGAGTTCCTCGGTCGCGGGTCGCGCGTGCCGTTCATCCAGCAGCAGCTGGCGGATGCGCACGGTCCGATCGTCGCGGTCAGCGACTACGCGAAGGACTGGGCCGACTCGGTGCGGCAGTTCGTGCCGAACGACTGGGCGACCCTGGGCGCCGACGGCTTCGGCTTCTCGGACACCCGCGCCGCCGCCCGCCGGTACTTCAAGATCGACGGCCCGTCGGTCGTCGTGCGCACCCTTCAGCTGCTCGCCAAGCGCGGCGAGGTGGATGCCGCGGTGCCGGTGCAGGCCGCCGAGAAGTACCGCCTGCTCGACGTGAACGCCGGCAGCAGCGGCTCCGACGCGGAGTGACGGCCACCCGCGGATGGCGGACGGAACTGCGAGTGGCGGGGGACAGGACGGTGTGTCATCCGCCACTCGCAGAATCGTCCGCCAGCCGTTGGAGGCTCAACGACCCGCATGACAAAGGCCTCGGATCCACGACGGATCCGAGGCCCTTGTGCGTGGCCGTCAGGCCACGAGGTCGGCCGAGATCGCCTCGGCGGCAGAGCGCAGCAGCGGGATGGCGCGCGAGGCGAACTCCTCGGTGACGCGCGAGATCGGGCCCGACACCGACACGGCGGTCAGCGTCGGAGCATCCGGCACCGCCATCGCGTAGCACCGGACGCCGATCTCCTGTTCCTGCTCGTCGATCGAGTAGCCGCGCTCGCGGATGCGGTCGAGCTCGGCGATCAGGTCGTCGACGGTGCCGATGCTGTACTCGGTGGGGGTCGCCATGCCGGTGCGGCCGACGATGCCGCGCACCGTGTCGTTCGGCAGCTGCGCGAGGATCGCCTTGCCCACGCCGGTGTCGTGCACGTTGGCGCGGCGGCCCACCTCGGTGAACATGCGCATCGAGTGCTGGGACTGCACCTGTGCCACGTAGACGACCATGTCGCCGTCGAGCACGGCCATGTTGGCGCTCTCGCCGAGCTGGTCGACGAGCTGCTTCAGCTGCGGGCGCGCGAGCGCGCCGAACTGTCGGGCGGCGCCCTCGCCGATGCGGATCAGCCGCGGGCCGAGCGCGTAGCGCCGGTTGGGCAGCTGGCGGGCGTAGCCGAGCGCGACGAGCGTGCGCAGCAGACGGTGGATCGTGGGGAGAGGCAGATCGGTGGAAGCCGAGAGCTCGCTCAGCGTGACATCGCCACCGGCATCCGTTATCAGCTCGAGCAACTCGAACACGCGCTCTACGGACTGCACACCGGATCCGGAGCTCTTGGCGGGCTTCGTCGCATCGACCATGGTCTCTCCCTCAATCTTCGTCACTGTAATTCCATCATGCGAAAGGCGGATGCCGGAAACCGGAGTGTCTCAGAATCCGCGGCTTGCCAAAAACTTTCGCTAAGTAGATAATAGTGTCCACGATACGAAAAACAACAGCCCTCGAAGGGGAGGCATCATGGCGAACCCGGGTCCTGGCAACTCGATCACCCTGCGCATCGACGCACCGTCCAACTTCAGCGTGACCAGCGAGCTCGCGGCGACCGCCGCCGCCGCGGGCGCTGTCATCACCGCGCTCGACGTCGTCGAGTCGCACCCGACGACCATCGTCGTCGACCTGACCTGCAACACCGTCGACGAGGCGCACGCCGAGAGCATCCGCGACGCCGTCCAGGCGCTCGAGGGCGTGCACGTGCGCCAGGTCAGCGACCGCACCTTCCTGATGCACCTCGGCGGCAAGCTCGAGGTCGTCCCCAGCGTTCCGCTGCGCAACCGCGACGACCTGTCCCGCGCGTACACGCCCGGTGTCGCCCGAGTCTGCATGGCGATCGCCGAGGACAAGAGCAAGGCCCGCAAGCTCACCGTCAAGCGCAACACCATCGCCGTGGTCACCGACGGCTCGGCCGTGCTCGGCCTGGGCAACATCGGCCCTGAGGCCGCTCTGCCCGTCATGGAGGGCAAGGCCGCCCTGTTCAAGCAGTTCGCGAACGTCGACGCCTGGCCGGTCTGCCTTGACACCCAGGACACCGAGGAGATCATCAAGATCGTCAAGGCGATCGCCCCGGTCTACGGCGGCGTGAACCTCGAGGACATCGCCGCCCCGCGGTGCTTCGAGATCGAGGCCCGCCTGCGCGACGAGCTCGACATCCCCGTCTTCCACGACGACCAGCACGGCACCGCGATCGTCACCCTGGCCGCGCTGCACAACGCGCTGAAGGTGGTCGACAAGAAGATCGAGGACGTCCGCATCGTCCTCTCCGGCGTGGGCGCGGCCGGCAACGCCATCGCGCAGCTGCTGCTCGAGCAGGGCGCCGTCGACATCGTCGCCTGCGGCCGCAACGGCGCGATCAACCGCGACGACGAGTACACCGACGCGCACCGCATCGAGCTCGCCGCCACCACCAACCCGCGCAACTTCAAGGGCACCCTGAAGGAGGCCGTGGTCGGCGCCGACGTGTTCATCGGCGT
>JAITUD010000157.1 GCA_031286555.1 Microbacterium sp.
TCGGCCGTGCAGCCCGAAACGTGTCGGGCGAGGTGCACATGTACGCCGACAACATGACCGATTCGATGCGCAACGCCATCGAGGAGACCGAGCGCCGTCGCGAGAAGCAGGTCGCGTACAACAAGGCCAACGGCATCGACCCCCAGCCGCTGCGCAAGCGCATCGCCGACATCACCGAGGTGCTTGCCCGCGAGGCCGCCGACACAGCCAGCATGAAAGCCGGTCGCGGTAAGGGAACCAAGAGCGGCAAGGGCAAATCCCCGACGCCCAACCTGCGTCGCGAGGGCATCGCCGCCGAGGGCGCCGAACAGCTCGAGGCCACGATCGAGGACCTGTCAGGTCAGATGCTCGCCGCTGCCGAGGAGCTCAAGTTCGAGCTCGCCGCCCGGCTGCGCGACGAGGTGCAGGACCTCAAGAAGGAGCTCCGGGCCATGGAGCGCGCCGGGCACGCCTGATGGATGCGTCCGGCACCGAACTCGCCGACCGCGTCCGCGCGCTCCTCGGCGCCGACGGCATCGAGGAACGCCGGATGTTCGGCAGCAGAGCCTTCCTGCACGGTGGCAAGATCCTCGTCGGTGCCCGTAAGGGTGGCGTCCTGCTGCTGCGCGTCGAGGCGGAGCATGCCGCGGAACTGCTCCTGCGTCCAGGGGTGTCGCGGGCGCGGATGGGCGGACGCAGCATGAGCACGAACTGGCTCGACGTGGCACCCGAAGTCCTGGCCGACGATGCCGAACTGGTCGTGTGGCTCGACATCGCGCGCGAGGACCTGCCCACGGACTGACCCGACCGCCACCCGAGAAGAGGGGTGTCGGGCGGCCGAAGACTTCGATACGGTGAGCCTCGTGCGCATCCTGGGTCGAGGGAGAAGGCTTCAGAGCGGCACGGCGAGATCGCCGCGCCGTCGACGGATGCGTGAGAAAGCGGCCGTCACCGTCGCGGCCGTGGTCGCCGCGCTGATCGTGCCGCTCGGCTTCGCCGCCCCCGCGAGCGCCGCGACCCTGCAGCCCTCGGGTCTGAAGACCGGCATGATCATCGACGGAACCTTCACGCCGGGGAATCCGCCCGAGACGTTCAACTGGGCGGACTTCATCACCGACATCCAGCCGAACGGCGACTTCACCTTCGTGCCGACCGGCGGATACACGACAGCACAGGGCGGGCAGTCCACAGGCGTCTTCCAAGGGGCGTTCGCCTGGGACAACGGACAGGCCGACAAGGCCTGCAACGTGGGCGCCGAGGCCACCGGCGCCCCGCCCAGTCAGAACCCGAACACCAACCCGTGGCTGCCCGGAACGGCGAAGCCGAACGGGCAGGGCGACCTCTGCAGCTCCACCTACGGCCTCGAACTCGTCACCCAACCGGACGGCAGCCGGCACTTCGTGCTCTATGGCGCGTGGACGCGGTACGACGGTGCGGGCCAGGTGAGCATCTTCCAGCACCTCGAGGGCCCCGGAGCCGGGCGAGGCGATGACGTGCTGCTGGAGTTCGACTACGAGTCCGGCTCGCCGACGACGGCGCGCGTGCTGCGGTGGCAGCCCGCGGCGAACGACCGCTGCGCCAACGAGGTCGGTCCTGGCACCTGGGTCGCGAGCGGCCCCGTCGTCGACTTCGACTGGGCCGTCGGCGTCCGCCCGAACAGCGGTGGCTGGCCCGCCTACACGAACCAGACGGCGGAGACCTTCGGCGAGTTCGCGATCGACCTCAACAGCGCCGGGGTGTTCACGCCGACGGAGTGCATCTCATTCTCGGTCTCGGAGATGTTCACCCGCACCGGCAACTCGCAGCAGGCGAACATCCAGGACTTCGCCGACCACGGCGACGACCGGATGACGCTGGCGAACTGCGGAACCCTCAAAGTGACCAAGGCGACCATCCCCGGCCAGATCGCCCCCGATGACCAGTTCGGTTTCACCGTGACACGTGACGGCGGCCCGGTGATCCCCGGCCCGCCCGCGGTCGACGCGATCACCGACACTCTCAAGGCGGAGCAGACCAAGACCTATACCGGGGTGCTCGCCAGCTCGTCGTACCACGTCGACGAGACTTCCATCCCACCGCCATGGGCCCTGCAGTCCCTGGTGTGCACGGCGATCCCGCTCGAGGGCGGGCCCGCGCAGAAGTTCGTGATCAGAGGGCCTGACGATGCCTTCCCCGTATCGGCGCTGAACACCACCGAATGCGTGATCACCAACGAGGCCGCCGTCGTCACCATCGAGAAACGCACCCTGCCGGCCGGCTCCACCCAGAGCTTCGAGTTCGACGTCACCGGGCAGGACCCGGTGTCGCTCGGAAACGGCGGGCGGCAGTCGTTCGCGGTTCCGGTGGGGCAGGCGACCACCCTCACCGAGGAGGTCCCCGACGGGTGGCAGGTTCCTGAGATCTCCTGCGACGCGGATGCCACGGTCGACGGACGCTCGGCCGTCGTGACGCCGACCGCAGGTCAGAACATCACCTGCGTCTTCACCAACACGCAGCTCGGGACCGTGGTGATCTCGAAGGAGGCGCATGGGGTCGACGGACGCACTTTCTCCTTCTCGAGTGACCTGCCGGGCGGCGAGGCCTTCGACATCGCCGTTCCGAACGGCGACGGAACGCTCTACGAGAAGACGTTCACGAACGTCCCGCCCGGCGACTACAACATCACCGAGAAGACGGATGCCGGAGTCCCCGCCACCGTGCTCGCCGACCTGTCGTGCACGTACGGCGGCGCGGACCACACCGGTGACACGGCGAAGCGCAGCATCGGACTGACCGTGCAGCCCGGCGAGACCGTGAACTGCTTCTTCACGAACACCACGCCCGGGTCGATCGCCGTGATCAAGCGCACTCTTCCCGTCGAGCAGGATCAGTTGTTCGACTTCCTGTTCACGCCGCCCGCCGGTGATGCGATCCCGTTCACCCTGAACGGGAACTCGACTCCGCCCAACGTCGCACTGCGCTCGTTCACAGAGCTCGCACCGGGACAGTACACGGTCACCGAGCCGGAGGACGCCGGCGGGTGGGCCTTCGACGGGGTCGACTGCAACGGCGCCGACTGGACCGAGAGCGCCGACGGGCGCGGCGCGGTCATCACTCTCGACTACACCGAGGCCGTGGTCTGCTTCTTCACCAACCGGGCCGACCCGGCGAGCCTCGCCGTCACGAAGTCGGTGCAGGGCGCTGACCCTGCGCTGGACTGGACCTTCGACTTCGACCTGGTCGGTCCGGGCGGCACCGTCGTGAAACGCACTGCGACGAGCGCCGCGCCGACCGCGGCGTGGGGGGAACTGACTCCGGGTGCGACCTACACCCTTCGCGAGGCGGGCAGCGCGGCAGTCGGGTGGACGAGAGGCGCGATCGTCTGCGACGGCCTGGAAGACGCCGATCCGCAGGCCGGGGGATTCCAGTTCGTCGCGGCCCCCGGTCAGAGCATCGCCTGCTCCGCGGTGAACACCGCCGAGGCATCCTCGATCAGCATCGCCAAGGTGGCGGCCGGAATCGGTGACGACTACGACTGGTCGTTCGATCTCAGCATCAGCCCGGTGCCCGCCGATCAGCCCGGCACGAAGACTGTGTCCGGAACCGGCCAGTCCGGTCAGACCGTGACCTGGACGGGGCTCCTCCCCGGCCGTTCGTACTCGATCACCGAGGCCGTCATCGGCGGATGGACGGTCGGCATCTCCTGCACCGGCATCGAGGATCAGGACCCGAGCGCTCCTGGACTGCAGTTCATCGCGCCGGTCGATGCCGCGCTCGACTGCACCTTCATCAACCGGGCCACCGCGGGCACCGGCACTCTGACGAAGACCGCGATCGGTGGCGACGGCGACTTCGAGTTCGTGCTCACCGACGTCGACCACGCGATCGACCCGATTCCGACGACGGTCACGACCGAGAGCGGCACGGGCGTCGTTCCACTGCCGCCGATCATCCCCGGCGTCCGCTATTCGCTTGTCGAGACGGACGACCCGGACTGGATCGAAGGGCCGCTGAGCTGCACGATCACGCCGGGCGACGGCAGCGCCGCATACGAGATCGAGGACCTCAGCGACTTCTCGGTGAAGCCGGGTGACGTCGGTGCCTGCAGGGCGGAGAACACCGCCTACGGCAGCATCGTCGTCGCGAAGGCGGTCGACGGCCCCGACGGCAGGTTCGCGTTCACCGGCGACTGGCTGGACTCGCCCGAGTTCTCCATCAAGACGACCGACGGCACCGGGGTCAAGGCGTTCGACCGCGTCAAGCCCGGCGACTACACCGTCGCCGAGCTCGCGGAGGGCGGCTACGACACCACCGATCTCCGATGCGTCGACAGCCTTCCGGACGGCACGCCCTCGACGGTGACAGCTCTCGTCGGGTCGATCGCGCTCGACCCGGGGGAGACCGTGACCTGCACGTTCACGAACGTGGCCTGGGGCATGATCATCGTCGACAAGACCACGATCCCGGCCGGATCCGACGAGAGGTTCGACTTCGACTGGGGCACCGACGGCGGCCCGACCGAGAGCTTCGCTCTGGCGGATGCGACGACCCCGTTCTCGACCGCTCCGCTCGCACCCGGTGACTACCGCGTCACCGAGGCGGGGCGAGACGGCTGGCAGCTCGACGGGATCGTCTGCACGGGGGCGGAGACGCCCGCGCAGATCGACGGCAGCAGCGCCCTGATCGCACTGGGCCTCGGGGAGACGGTGTTCTGCACGTTCACCAACGAGCAGACGGACCAGCCGCAGCCGACGCCGACTCCGACGCCGACCCCGTCGCCGACGTCGCCCCCGGGGGCGGGCGGTGGCGGCAACCTGCCCACGACCGGATACGTGGCGGGGCCGTTGGGGCTGATCGCCCTCGTGCTTCTCGGCGTCGGCGGCATCCTGGTGTTCCTCCGTCGCCGGTCGAACGGCGAGGGGCGCCCGGAGCGCTGATATCGCGCGGAGGTGTGCTCAGGGGCAGTGCATGAGCGGCTTCGGGCCGCTGCGGTCGATCTCATGCTGGTTCATCGGTGCGCCGCACAGCGGGCACCCACGCTCCGCGCGTTCGGCGGCGCTCGGCGGGGGAGTCGGTTCATAGGGGCCGACGGATGCGGGACCTGCGAGCTTGATCAGCCTGCTGTTGAACCACGCGTACAGGCCGCCCGCCTCCTTGATCCGGGTTCGCAGCGGGACGTGGTCGGAATCCTTCGTCATGTTGCTTAGTGTACTAATGATTAGGGTGAAGTGTAGAATCGGTGCATGTCCGAGACCGATGACCTGCTGCGCCTCGAGAACCAGCTCTGCTTCGCGCTGGTGACCGCTGCGCGCAACGTGGTCTCGGTGTATCGGCCCATTCTCGAGCCCCTCGGCCTGACGCATCCGCAGTATCTGGCGATGCTGGCGCTCTGGGAGCGCTCGCCCCGCTCGCTGCACGACCTCGCCCTCGACCTCGCCCTCGACCCTGCGACGGCTTCTCCGCTGGTGAAGCGGCTGGAGAAGGACGGGCT
>JAITUD010000161.1 GCA_031286555.1 Microbacterium sp.
TTGGCCAGCAGTGCCTTCTCCTCGGAACCGAAGGCGTCGAAGAGATCCAGCGCCATCTGACGGTCATTGCCCTCGTCATCCCACTGCAGCAGAACGTGCAGCGGGACCGTGACGCTGCGCGCCTCGGACATGATCGAGCGGGGAACGTAGCTGCCGGCGAACAGCCCGGCCGCCACGATCCTCGGCTCGACGGCCGCGAGGCGGACGCCGATCGAGATGACGCCGCCGGAGTAGGCGGCCGGTTCGCGGAACTCCGGCTCCGCGAGGAGCGCGTCGAGCAGCGTCTGCAGCTCCGGGACGCCCTGATCGACCAAGGGCAGGATGAGCCGATCGACGATGTCGTCGGAGACCGGCTCTCCGGCGGCGAGCACCTCCCGCAGGTCGGCGCGTGCCTGATCGACGGTTGGGATGCCGGGGCGTTCTCCGGTGCCGGGCAGCTCGATGGCCGCGCAGGCGAAGCCCTGGGCCGCGGACGCCAGGGCACGGCCGCGCAGGCGCGGACGCATGCGGGCGACACCACCAGGATGCCCGAGCAGGATGAGGGGAACCGGTTCATCTGCGGATGCGACCGCGGGAGTCCAGAGGATGCCGGGGATGTCGCCCAGCAGGAAGTCGCGTTCGAGGACGCCGTCCTCGAGGAGGTTCTCTGAGGTGAAGTTCATGATCGTGCCTTTCGGGAGCTGAGATGGCGCTCCCGGACGATCTATCGCCCGACCGTGACCCCGGAGGGGAGCACCCATGTCGTCGTGTTCACGGATACCACCCCCTCGCTCTGTCGCACGGCCGGAACAGACTAACAGACGGCGGGATCCCGCCGTCTGTTAGACAGGGACCGTGAACGCTCCAGACATCAGATGGCCCCGCACCGCGGGACCCCTCGTACTGCGTCCTCCGCGTGAGGAGGACATCGAGCCCATTCTGCAGTGGCGCAACCGGCCGGAGGTCACGCGCTGGCTGATCCGCACCCATGTCGAGCCGGAGGAGTTCCGTCGTTCCTGGTTGGAGAGCGTCTCCGACCAGGACGAGCACCGGCTGGTGGCACTCGTCGATGACGAGATCGTCGGAGTGGGTGAGCTGTGGGTCTCCGATGGGATGGGGCAGAGCCACGCGGCGGACGGCCCGTGGCGGCGGGCCGAGGCGGGCATCGGTTACCTGATCGACCCCGCCCATGCGGGGCGGGGGTATGCCACGGCCATCGGTGAAGCACTGCTCGAGCTCGCCTTCGAGGGGATCGGCGTCCGGCGGGTCACCGCGGGATGCTTCGCCGACAACCTGCCATCCGTGCGGGTGCTGGAGAAGCTCGGGATGCGCCGTGAACAGCACGGAATCGAGGACTCCTGGCACGCCGAGCTCGGCTGGATCGACGGGTACACCTACGGGCTCCTCGCATCCGAATGGCGCGGGATGAGTCCGTGACCCGCAGACCGCGGGTCAGCCGAAGGTGAAGGGCAGTTCGAGCTCGGCCCGGAGTCTGTGAGCGAAGATCTCACGGTCGGCAGGGGAGACCCACTCCGCCTCGTCCTGGCGCTGGTAGAGGCGGTCGTCGGCGTAGCGCGGGAACACGTGCACGTGCAGGTGCCACACATCCTGACCGCCCTCCGGCTCGTTGTGCTGGCGGATGGACGTCCCCTCGCATCCGTAGGAGGCACGGATTCCGACCGCGAGTCGCTGCGTCAGGTCCCACACCGCGTGCGCGTCCGCGGGGGAGAGGTCATAGATGTTCTCGACGTGAGACCTGGGGATCACCAGGACCGCACCGGGGTTTCCGGGCCACCACTTCGGAGCGATGCGGGCGAAGGCGCGCTCAGTGACGGCGACGACATCAGAGGGCACGTTGCGCTCGTTGAACACTCCCTGCTGGATGCCGCAGAACGGACACACGTAGTCGGCCGGCTCATGCGTGGTCGGCGGCATGTGCGCTGCGCTCGTGGTTCGCTGGGGCATCGGCCCAGGTTAGCGGGGCGCGATCCACTGCGCCGTGTAGCGCCAGAACAGCCGTCGACGCATCCGCGCTCCGGGCAGTTCTTCGACGAGGACTGACCGGATCTCGTCGAAGGTCTCGCCGGGCTCGACCGTGGGTGCGCGCATGGCAGCCGGTGGGGCAGAGGCCCGCCGAGGGTGCCGGACGAACCCGATGATCGGATTGAGTACCAGCGAGGCGACGGAGCGGGGGAGATCCGCGCGCGTCTCAGCTGCGACACCGACGATCACGATCCTGCCGCCGGGGCGCAGTGCCTGGTTCGCCCGACGAAGGGTCGCGCGCAGCGGCATGTGGTGCAGCGACGCCACGAAGACGATCAGGTCGTATGCTCCACTCGGCTCGTCGCCGAAGCCGCGCTCCTCGATTCGCGCCCGATCGGACGAGGCGAATCGGGCTCTCGCCGCCGCCGCGGTGCCGGGGTCCGGTTCGACCCCGATCACCTCGGGGAGGACCTCGGACAATCGGGCGACGAGGTTACCCGTGCCGCATCCGACGTCCACTGCCGTCCGTCCGCCGGCGCGTCCGACCGCCCGGGCGTGTCGCAACACGAAGCGGGTGTAGGCGTCGTTGTGCGACCACGGATGCGTGGCATTGAACCTGTTCACGGCCGCGAGGAGGCGCTGCATCAGCTGAGGTCCCGCAGGATCATCGACACGAGCTCCCCGGTCGCGACCTCCGGGCCCACGCGTGTCTCATCGAACCAGGGGAGTGGCTGCCAGCCGTCGTACCACCCCCGGATCTTGTCCTCGCCGAAGGCGCCGGACAGCGGCCGCTCCGAGTGACGTCGGATCGTCTCATCGAGGCCGACGTCGAACTGGTAGACGCGAGTGCGCCCGCGATGATCGTCATACAGCTGCCGGAACGGTTCGGAGTAGTCGCGCAGGTTGAAGATCCCGTCCAGGATCACGTCGTAGCCGAGATCCAGCGCGCTGCGCGCGGCCCCGACGATGAGGATGCCCGCGTCCCGGGAACGCTGTGCACGGTCCTCGTTCCGAAGCAGTTCGCGCCGGAACTGGTCCTGATGGATGAGCGCCACCTTCAGTCCCAGCCTCTCGCGGAGTGC
>JAITUD010000206.1 GCA_031286555.1 Microbacterium sp.
CGGTACTGCGCACCCTGCTTCACCGGCTTGTCGCCGAGCTTCGGCTTCGCGACGGTCCAGACCCCGGACAACCGGTCGAACGAGGCCGGCAGCTCGGTGGCCTTCCCATCGGCGCCGAAAACCTGCAGGGCAGCGCTCTGCGCGGTGGGAGCCCACAGGGCGAAGGTCGGGCGGCTGCCCTGCCAGGTCACGCCGAGCGACTTCTTCGCGCCGGCGGTCGCGTACAGGTCATCGAGCACGCCGGGGACCTGGATGCCGGTGAACGCGGTGAGCGTGTCACCCGCGCGCTGCGCGACGGCGAGCTGCCCGGTGAGCAGCGCGTGCAGCCGGTCACGGCCGAGGTCGTCGACCTTCAGCGCCAGGTACGTGTCCCCGCCGAGGGCGGGGAAGCGGGCGGTCTGCTCCTTCGTGAGCTCGCCGAGCGTCAGCGCGACCGGGTCGGAGCCGCCGGTGACTGCGCCCTCGGCGACCTTCAGCGAAGCACTCGCCGAGTTCTCCAGCGTCCACTTGAGATCGCCCGCGGCATCCGTGCCCAGCAGCGTGCGCGGCCAGGCGATGGTCTTCGCGTCGATCCACTGCGCGCGGGACTCGCCGGTACCCGCCAGCGGCGGGTCGGCGGCGGCGATCTCGAGCACGTGCGTGGCGAGGGCGTACCGGAAGGTCACCTGCTTGCCGTCGGTCGCGCTGAAGGAGTAGTTCGCACCGCCCGGTGCGCCGTCCACGCCGTAGTTCTCGTCCCAGCCCAGGCCGTGGGCGACCTTCGCCTCGTAGGCGCCGGTCGGGATGGACGAGGTCGTGTACTCGTAGACGCCGTCCTTGTCGGAGTCGAACATCATGGTCGCGAGGCAGTCCGGCGCCCAGTCGCCGGGGCATCCGGCGGCCTTCTGGAAGGAGCCGGGGATCGTGATGATCGGTCCCTCGGCGCTCGTCGTCATCTGGTGCGTGCGCGGATCCCAGTAGAACGTGACCTTGCCGCCGGTGTGGTGGTACGCCGCGTTCGGGCCGTCCTTGACGCCACCGGCGCCGTAGTTCACGTCCCACGATCCGTTCACAGCGACCTTGTACTCGTAGTCGCCCGCGGGCAGATCGAAGGTGCCGGTGTAGACGCCGCCGGCCGCCAGGGTCAGCTTCGCCTGCTCGCAGCCGGGCTGCCAGTCTCCTGCGCAGCCCATGGCCGCGTTGTGGCTTCCGGGCACTGTGACGAGGTCGATCGGGGTCTCCGGCTCTGGCGCGGCGACGAGGTTCACCGCGTTGCCGACGCTGGCGTAGGAGGATGCCGCGACGCGGCGCCCTGCGGCATCCGTCGAGACCGCCCGGTACTCGACGAGCGTGCCCTTCTTCAGGCCCTTCGTGTCGTGGAAGACGCGGGGGCTGGTGTCCTCGGCGGTGCCCAGCTCGCGCCACTCGCCGCCGGCCACGCGCCAGGCGAAGGAGGTCTCCGACCAGGCATCCGGAACCGTCGCCGAGACGGCGGAGGTTCCCGAGACTCCGGCGCCGGCCGCCGGAGCGGCGACAACGAGAGCGCCCTCGGCCGGTGCGGTGACGGTCCGATCCGCGCGCAGCACCACGGCGCCGAGCGCGGGCACGGTGATCTTCGCGGTGCCGTCGGCGGCCGCGGTGACCGTGGCATCCGCGCCGTAGAGCGGCGAGAACACGCCGGACGAGGTGAGCGTCGGCACGGTGACGGTCTTCGCCGTCTTGGTGTTGTTCACCGCGACCAGGTGCTCGATCTTCTCCGCCCGGTCGACGCGGCTGAACGCGTAGACGCCCGCACCGCTGTCGGCGTAGCGCTCGATCTGCGCGCCGGTCTGCAGCGCGGGGTTCGCGGCCCGCAGCTTCGCGAGCGCCGCGATGCGGGTGTACAGCGCGGTGTCGGTGCTGTAGCGGTCCACACTGCCGGCGTTCGTGCCGTCGACCAGCGGCTGGTTCGCGTAGTCGGCGACCTGTGTCGCGAACAGCGTCTGCCTGGCGTCCTTGTCGCCGCCGGGGCCGGCGAAGCCCTGCTCGTCGCCGTAGTAGACGACCGGCTGGCCGCGGGTGAGGTACATCAGCGACTGCGCGAGCTCGTCACGCTGCAGCGGAGCATCCGTGTTCTTCAGGAAAGAGCCGATCCGGCCCATGTCGTGGTTGCCGAGGAACGTCGGCAGCGCGCTCGCCGAGGAGTGCGGGGTCGTGTAGTAGTCGTCGCCGGCGAACAGGGCCGACAGGCCCTTCGCCGAGTTACCGGGCGCGAAGCTGGTCGCCTGCGACTGGAAGGTGAAGTCGAGCACCGAGCTCATGTCGGTGTCGCGCACATACGGCGAGAGCTTCACCGGGTCGGCGTCGTAGACCTCACCGAAGGTGAAGAAGTCGTCGTTGCCGATGCTCTCGGCGTGCTTCTTGATCGCGGTGGTCCACTTCTGCCAGAACTCGAAGTTCACGTGCTTGACCGTGTCGATGCGGAAGCCGTCGATACCCATGTCGACCCAGGGCTTGTACACGTCGATGAAGCCGTTCACGACCTTCGGGTTCTCGGTCATCAGGTCGTCGAGGCCGTCGAAGTCGCCGTAGGTGACCGACTCGCCCGACCAGGTCGAGTTGCCGCGGTTGTGGTAGAGCGTGGGGTCGTTCAGCCAGGCCGGCACCTTCAGATCGGCATCGGATGCCGGGATCACCGGGGTGTACGGGAAGCTGGTCTTCGCATCCAGGGTGGGGAAGTCCGAGGTGCCGGCGTAGTCGGCCGGGTCGAAGGCCGCTCCTGACGCATCGCGGTACGGGCTGTCCTTCTGCTCGACGTAGCCGTACTTCTTCTGCTCGTAGTCGATGACGTCGGCGGTGTGGTTGGTGATGATGTCGAAGAAGACCTTGATGCCCTTCGCGTGCGCCTCATCGATCAGCGCGGCGAGTTCGTCATTGGTGCCGAGGTGCGGGTCGATCTTCGTGAAGTCGGTGATCCAGTAGCCGTGATAGCCGGCGCTCGCGTTCGCGCCCTCACCCTGCACCGGGCGGTTCAGGAAGCTCGGCGTCAGCCAGATCGCGGTGGTGCCCAGCCCGGCGATGTAGTCCAGCCGCTCGCGCAGGCCCTGGATGTCGCCGCCCTGGTAGAAGCCCTTGTCGGTGGGGTCGAAGCCGGTGGTGAGGCGGTCGCCGCCCTGGCCACCCCGGTCGTTCGTCGTGTCGCCGTTGGCGAAGCGGTCGGTCATCACGAAGTAGAACGTGTTGTCGGCGCCCTTCTCGCGCACGGGCGCCTGTGCGAGAGCGGCGTCGGTGGCCTCGTCGTAGGCGCTACGGGTGCTGAGCAGTTCGAGCCCGACGCGGTGCTGCGCGTCGTCGTAAACCACGCGCACGCGGCTGTCGCCCTCGAGCACCAGCGGGATGTTGTCGCCGCCGCCGTTCAGGCCGTACGCCTCGTCCCAGGAGTCGTTCACGGCGACCTTGTAGTCCCAGGTGCCCGCTGGCACGGTGAACTCGGTCGCGAAGACGCTCGGATCGTCGGTGGCGGCCAGTTCGGTGGCCTCGCAGTCCGGCTGCCAGTCCTCGGTGCAGCCGAGTTCGGACTGCAGGCTGCCGACCAGCGCGAAGGTGCGGTCTGCGGCGGACGCCGGTGCAGGGGGAAGGGCGACCAGCCCGGTCACCGCGAGGGTGCCGAGCGCCGTCGCTGCGAGAAGGCGAGCTGCGCGGGAACTCAAGGTCATCTTCGACTCCAGGGGTCGGGCACGACGGCGTGCCGGGGTCCGACACGGATGCCGGAGGGTGCTCGTGAACCGTAGCAACGGACACGCGTGCTCTGCAAGCGTTTACAGGAATCACGAGAGAGGATGCCGCGGAACGTGGGTGGCTGGCTCGCAAGCGCTTGCAGATCACGGCCTTCCCGGCCCCCGCCAAGGCCCGCGCCGATAGAATCGACCCCGTGAGCGCCGTTTCCCTGTCTGTGCCCCGCATGCCCCGTCCCCAGCGGTCAGAACCGCTTCGCGATCTGCCCGTCGACGGACCCAAGCGGGTGCTGCTCGCGGCCCCGCGCGGCTATTGCGCCGGGGTCGACCGGGCGGTCGTCGCGGTCGAGAAGGCGCTCGACCGGTTCGGTGCTCCCGTGTACGTGCGCAAGCAGATCGTGCACAACATCCACGTCGTCACCGAGCTCGAGGCCAAGGGCGCGATCTTCGTAGACGAGGTCGACCAGGTGCCCGAGGGTGCGCACGTCGTCTTCAGCGCGCACGGCGTCTCGCCGGCCGTGGTGGACGCGGCATCCGCCCGCGGCCTGAACGCGATCGACGCGACCTGCCCGCTGGTGACCAAGGTGCACCGCGAGGCCGTGCGCTTCGCGCGCGACGACTACGAGATCCTGCTGATCGGCCACGAGGGGCACGAGGAGGTCGAGGGCACCGCCGGTGAGGCGCCCGGCCACGTCACGATCGTGAACTCGCCCGAGGAAGCCGACACCGTGCAGGTGAAGGATCCGTCGAAGGTCGTCTGGCTGTCGCAGACCACACTCTCGGTCGACGAGACCATGGAGACCGTGAACCGGCTGCGCGCGCGGTTCCCCGAGCTGCACAACCCGCCGTCCGATGACATCTGCTACGCCACTCAGAACCGTCAGGTCGCGATCAAGAAGGTCGCCGCGCAGGCCGACCTCGTGATCGTGGTCGGTTCGGCGAACTCGTCCAACAGCGTGCGCCTGGTCGAGGTCGCCCTCGAGCACGGTGCGAAGGCCGCGTACCGCGTCGACTATGCCGAAGAGGTGAAGCAGGAGTGGCTCGACGGTGTGAGCACCGTGGGCGTCACCAGCGGCGCATCCGTTCCCGAGGTGCTCGTGCAGGAGGTGCTCGCGCAGCTGTCCGTCGCCGGTTACAAGGACGTCCAGCAGGTGCGCACCGCGGAGGAGGACCTCATGTTCTCGCTCCCCAAGGAGCTGCGCCAGGATGCCGCAGGGCAGCGCGACGCACGCGCCCTGGGCGGCCGCGCGACCGCCGGTGACGCATGAGCGGCGACCGTCCGCAGTACGGCGAGTACGCCACCCCCGAGGAACAGCGGCTGGCCGCGGGGCTACCCGCCGAGCCGCCGCCCGCGCCGGCGGCGCCCGCTCCGGCCCCTGACCCGCAGCCGGCCGCCGCGCACGCGGCAGAGGCGCCGAAGGCGCGCCCTGTGGACCGTCTGCTGACCATCGCGATGCTCGCCTACGGCGTGGTCAACGTGTTCTCCACGATCCCGCAGTTCCTGAACATGGGCGAGGCGCTCACCCAGGCGATGAAGATGCTCGGCATCCCCGGCGAGTTCACCAACCTGGGGCCCGCGCGCACCTGGGGCATCGTCGCCATCGTCGTGATGCTGGTCGGTTTCGCCGCCACCGTCTACGTCGCCTTCCGCCGCATCCGGGCCGCGAAGCTCGCCTGGTGGGTGCCGTTGGCCGGATTCGTGATCACGATGTTCTTCGTCTCGATGTGCATGATGGTGCCGATCATGGGCGACCCGGCCTTCATGAAGGCGTCGCTCGGCGGCTGAACCCGCTTCGATCCGAACGAAAGGGAACCCGGCCCCGCGAGATGCGGGACCGGGTTCTGCGGTTCTCAGCGGAGAACGATCAGCGGGCGTTGCCGTTGTTGAAGTGGCCGTTGCCGTGACCGTTCGCGTTGCCCTGGCCGTTGTTCACGCCGGGGCCCTTCGCGTCGGTGCCGGGCTCGACGTGGTTGGTCTTGGTGTGCACGATGTCGAAGTAGACGTCCGGCTGCGCGGCGTTCGGGACCACGCGGTAGGTGAACGTGTTCTTGTCGAGCTGCGTGATCGGCGTGACGCGGGTGAAGAGCACGTTGCCCGCGGCGTCCTTGGCGACGATGGTGCGCGCGGAGCCGTCAGCCGGGACGCTCCAGTCGCCGTGCATCTTCGGGCTGTTGTCGAGGTTGTACATCGTGAAGGTTCCGTCGGCCTTGAAGTAGGCCCAGCCGACGAAGTTGGCGACGTTGGCGTCGGTCAGCGCGACGCGGTTGCCGTCGGCGTCCAGGGCGCTCGTGGTCTTCCACGGGGTGGAGGACAGCACCTGTGACGGGGTCAGCGTGGTCTTCGCGAACGAGTTCGCCGAAGCGGTCGCGGCGGGAGCGGCGGGAGCCTCGGCGGCCATCGCGCTGGTCGGGAGGATGCTCGCGGCGGCGATCGCGATCGCGGAGGCGGTGAGCACGGAACGGCGGGAGATTCGGGTGATGTTCATGTCTTCAACGCTACGAATCGGGCCGGGGGCGCCACATCATCCGATCGGCTACTGCTCGGCCGGCCGAAGGGCTGATCACACCCATCCCCAGACGATCCGCGCCCCGGCATCCCCGGTCAGAACGGTGACGACGATCGTTCCGGCGGCCGCGACGACGGCCGCCGTCGGGACGAGGAGGCCGAGTATGCGTGCCGTCGTCGGATGCTCGCGCCGCAGCCGCGGCCGCATCCGATCCCACCAGGCGGCGGCGATGGCGGTGATCAGCAGTGCGATCGTCCACGGGCTCAGCATGAGACCGAGTGCCTCGTGCTGCAGGATCGCCGGGGAGTAGCCGACGATCGAGGCCAGGTTCTGCCCGGCGAGCACGGTGATCGGAACCAATCCCGCGACGACTGCCGCCGCGACCGGCGGCGCCCAGCCCAGCCGGCGTCGCGCCGCCGACCAGACGGCGGCCAGCGCGACGGCGAGGGCGGTGAGCGGCGTGAGCACGACGGTGGCGTGCACGAGCAGCGGATGCAGCGGGAGACCCGCGATGCGGAACCCGTCATCGGCGAGGAAGATGTCCATAGGTGAAGAACGGACTCCACCGCGTCGAGGTTCATCTGAACCCCACAGCCTTTCGCCTCGTTACCCGGGTGAGGAGGGATCCGTGAGCGAACAGGACGACGA
>JAITUD010000237.1 GCA_031286555.1 Microbacterium sp.
GCGAACGACTACGTCGAGCAGTTCGTGCAGGACGTCGACCGCGCCCGCGTGCTCACCGCCGCGAACGTCATGGAGCGTCCGCGCCCGGTGATCTCCGAGTCGGCGGGGCCGCGCACCGCGCTGCGCCAGATGCGCGACAACTACATGTCGGCGACCTACGTGGTCGGCCGCGACCGCACGCTGCTCGGCATCGTCACCGACCGGGATGCGGTGAAGCTGGTGCGCAAGGGGCAGAGCGACCTCCGCACGGTGCTGAAGCCCGCCCCGCAGAGCGTGAACGAGGACTCCGTGCTGATGGACCTCTTCGTGCCCGCCGTCGAGTCGGTGCTGCCGCTGGCGGTCACCGACGACGAGAACCGCCTGGTCGGCGTCATCCCGCGCATCACGCTGCTCGCCGCGCTCGGCCCCGGTACGACCGCGACCGAGGAGCTCACCCTGCCGCTGCAGCCGATGCCGCAGGCGATCATCAACGAGGTGCTCGGCGAGCCCGCGGAGACCATGGGCTCTCCGGTCGTGGGCGGCGGCGGCGCCTGCGCGGCTGACGCCTCCGAGGGGAAGGTGCTCTGATGGACGGTTTCCGCATTCCGATCGGCGACTGGGTCGAGAGCGTCATCAACTGGGTCAAGGACAACCTCGAGGGTCTGCTCGACGTCATCGCGATGGTCGTGCGCTTCCTGGTGGACGGCCTGACCGACATCCTGGTGAACACGCCGGTGCCGCTGATGATCGTGATCTTCGCGCTGATCGCATGGCTGGTGCGCTCCTGGCAGCTCGCCGTCGGCACGATCATCTCGTTCGTGCTGATCGTCGGCATGGACGCCTGGGAGTCCGCGATGCAGACCCTCGCCCTGGTGCTGGTGTCGACGATCGTCGCGATCGCCATCGCGATCCCGCTCGGCATCTGGTCGGCTCGAAGCTCCACCGTGCGCGCGATCCTGAAGCCGGTGCTCGACTTCATGCAGACGATGCCCGCGATGGTGTACCTGATCCCGGCGATCATCTTCTTCAGCATCGGCGTCGTGCCGGGCCTCGTCGCCACCGTGATCTTCTCGCTGCCGCCCGGTGTCCGCCTCACCGAGCTGGGCATCCGCGGCGTCGACTCCGAGACGGTCGAGGCCGGGCACGCCTTCGGCGCGACCAACGGGCAGATCCTGCGGGGCATCCAGCTTCCGCTCGCGATGCCCACGATCATGGCCGGCGTCAACCAGGTCATCATGCTCGCGCTGTCGATGGCGGTCATCGCCGGCATGGCCGGCGCCGACGGCCTCGGCAAGGACGTCGTGCAGGCGATCTCGACCGTCGACGTCCCGCTGGGCGTCGAGTCCGGCCTGGCCGTCGTGCTGATCGCGGTCTACCTCGACCGCGTCACCGCCGCGCTGGGCACGCCAGGCGAGTACCGCTCATCCCTGCTCGGAACGCTGACGCGCCGCCGCGCGGCTCAGCGCGCTCAGCGTGCGGATGCCGCGGCCCAGGCCGCGCAGATCCATGACGAGACCGAGCGCGAGAAGGTCCGTCGCACGTCGACGATCTGACACCCGAACCCATACGGAACACAGCAGAAGAAACATACGGAAGGACTCACACCATGAAGTACGGACGCATCACAGCGGTCGCAGCACTCGGCGTCACCGCCGCCCTCGCCCTCGCGGGCTGCTCGGGCAACGGCGGCGACCCGGATGCCGGCGGCTCGGGCGACGGGGCCAAGGGCACCATCACCCTCGGCTACATCCCGTCCTGGACCGACGGCCTCAGCATGGCCTACCTGCTGCAGGACCAGTACGAGAAGCTCGGCTACGACGTCAAGATGACCACGCTCACCGAGGCCGGCCCGCTGTACGCGGGGCTCTCGCAGGGCGATGTCGACATGTACCCGTCGGCGTGGCCCGAGGTCACGCACGCCGAGTACATGAAGAAGTACGGCAAGGACCTCGAGGACCTCGGCGCGTACTACGAGAACGCCGTGCTGACCATCGCGGTTCCCAGCTACACGAAGATCGACTCGATCGCCGACCTCAAGGGCAACGCCGACATGTTCGACGGCAAGATCATCGGCATCGAGCCGGGTGCCGGCCTCACCGGTGTCACGCAGGACAAGATGATGCCGGAGTACGGCCTGGACGGCGAGTACAAGCTGGAGACCTCGTCGACGGCGGCCATGCTCACGGTGCTCGGCGAGGCGATCGACAAGAAGAAGGACGTCGTCGTCACGCTGTGGAAGCCGTTCTGGGCGAACACCGCCTATGACGTGAAGACGCTCGAGGACCCGAAGGGCGCCATGGGCACCCCGGAGACCCTGAACTTCATGGGTCACAAGGGCTTCGCGGACAAGTTCCCCGAGGCCGCCGAGCTGGCCGGCAAGATCAAGCTCGACGACGACCAGTACGGTTCGCTCGAGGACATGGTCGTGAACGAGTACGGCAAGGGCAAGGAGGCCGAGGCAGTGGATGCCTGGCTGAAGGAGAACGGCGACCAGTTCGACTGGGTCGTCAAGGGCTGACCCTCCGCGCCTGATCGCCGACGCCCCCTCTGAATCAGTGGATTCGGAGGGGGCGTCGGTGCGTCAGTGCTCGGCGGTGACCAGCGGGTCGGGCGTGCGCCGCGTGACGACCCCGTCCTCCTCGACCGGGAAGCCGTTGCGCACCCAGTACTCGTACCCGCCGAGCAGCTCGCGGGTGTCGAGCCCCGCGGCGAGCAGGATGCGGGCGGTCGCCGTCGCTCCGTTGCATCCGGGCCCCCAGCCGTACACGACCAGGGTGCGGTCGCGGGGGAGCGCCGCGAGAGCGGCATCCAGGCCCTTCGTCGGCAGGTGCAGCGCGCCGGCGATGTGCCCGTGGTCCCAGGACTCCTGGCGGCGGGTGTCGACGAGCACGGCCTCGCCGCGCTCGACCGCCACAGCGGCGGCGACCACGTCGATGTCGTACTCGAGGCGCGCGTCGACGTGCGCGAGCCGTGCGGCGATGATCTCGGCGGATGTCGTCATCGCGTGCGCGCCTCGTCCAGGTAGGCGTACGCCGTCACCCGCGAGATGCCCAGCCGCTTCGCGATCGACTCGATGGACTTGCGCATCTGCGTGGCGCCGCGCCGGTCGAGCTTCTCGAGGACGGCGATCCTGTCGTCGCGGGACATCTGCTCGACGGGGCGTCCGATCTCGGCGATCGCCGCGGTGATCATCGCGTCCATCACCGACACCAGGTCGGTGCCGAAGTGCTCGTGCGGGCCGGGCTCCGCACCGCCGGTCGGCGGGAGAAGCGCCTCGAGCATGTTCCTCGCCTGCTGGATCGGGCTGAGGTCGACGTTGATGCAGAACGAGGCGATGATGTCGCCGGCCGCGTTGCGGAAGTACACCGACGAGCAGCGCAGCTCGCGGCCGTCGCTCGTGGTCCCGCGGTATCCGAAGGCGTCGTGGTCGGCCTGCCGGTCCTTCATGACGTCCAGACCCAGCGAGGTCGACGGGCCGCCGACGGATCGCCCGGTCACGTGCCCGTTCTCGATGGCCATGATGGTGTGCCCGAGGTCGACGTCGGCGCCGTCGAGGTTGTGCAGCACGACCTCGACCGAGGGGCCGGCCGCGGTCGCGAGGGCCCGCATCACGGGTTGATAGAGCCGCAGCACCTCCTCCGCGCTCTCGTAGGTCTCGCGGGCGGCGGCGCCCGCCAGGGCACTCGCCGTCGCGTCCGTCGTCGACTGGGTCGCCATCGTCCACCTCTGCTTTACAAAAAATCTTTGTACTGGACAGATTGTCTATGTCGGGCTAGTTTAGCCACCACGCCCCGCCACGTCGAGGGCGGATCCGACTTCACCCGACACTCCGCATCACCCGAGCAAGGAGGCTCCCATGTCAACAGTCGCCGAGACGCGCGGCTTGACACCTCGACAGCGCAAGACGGTCGCCGGCGGCGCCATCGGCACGCTCATCGAGTACTACGACTACTACCTGTACGGCCTGGCATCGGCCGCCGTCTTCCCCGCGGTGTTCTTCTCGACCGACGACCCTGTGATCGCACAGCTGGCGTCGTTCGCCACCTTCGCGGTCGGGTTCTTCCTCCGCCCGGTCGGCGGCATCGTGTGGGGCATCGTCGGCGACCGCGTCGGTCGCAAGGTCGTGCTGATGACGACCGTGGTCGGCATGGGCATCGCGACGGCCGGCATCGGCCTCATCCCCTCAGACCAGGCGATCGGCATCGCGGCGCCGCTGCTGCTGCTCCTGTGCCGGCTCTTCCAGGGCTTCTTCGTCGGCGGTGAGATGGGCGGCGCGGCGACCATGGTCGTCGAGGCCGCGCCCACCGGCCGGAAGGGTCTGTACGGCGCCTTCCTGATCACCGGCGCCGGTGTCGCCAACGTCGTCTCCGGCGGTCTGATGGCCGCCCTCGGCCTCGCGCCGGAGTCATGGTTCCTGCAGTGGGGATGGCGCATCCCGTTCGTGTTCTCGATCGTGCTCGCCATCGTGGCCGTCATCCTGCGCCGCCACCTGGAGGAGTCCGAGCAGTTCACCGAGACGCAGGCGCTGCAGCTCGCCGCCGCGGGCAAGAAGGCCAACCCGCTGGTCGAGGCCTTCCGGCACCCGAAGAACGCGATCATGGGCATCCTGATCGGCCTGCCGCAGTCGATCGCGGGCTACGTCATCCTCACCTACGGCCTCGGCTTCATGGTGTCGAACAAGCACCTGCCGGCGTGGATGGGCTTCGCCGGGACGATGATCGTCGGCCTGCTCCAGATCGTCGTCGCCCCGCTGTGGGGCCACATCTCCGACCGGATCGGCCGTCGCACGGTCTACATCATCGGATGCATCGGCTTCGCGGCCATGGTCTACCCGGCGTTCGCGCTGTTCACCACCGGCAACATGTGGCTGATCTGGCTGGGTCAGATCCTCGGGTTCGTGGTGTTCGGCGTCGCGATGCAGGCGACCCTTGCGACGATGCTCGCCGAGATGTTCGACCCCGAGGCGCGCACCACCGGTGTGAACATCGGCTACCAGATCTCGAACACCCTCGGCGGCGGCCTCGCGCCGTTCATCTGCACCGCGCTGGTCGCCTGGGCCGGCGGAGCCTTCTGGCCGGTCGTCGTCTACGCCGCCGTCATCTCGATCGTCGGCGTGATCGCGACCCTGAAGGCGTCGATCATCCCCGACGTGGAGGGCGCGGGTCGCCTGCACGAGCTCGCCGCCACGACGACGGTGAAGACCACCGTCTGAGCGAGCGGATGCTGCCACGGCACAGAGCAGCCCCGAGTGCGTACGCGCACCCGGGGCTGCTCCCGCGCGTTCAGCCGAGCAGTCGCGCCAGCGCGGGCAGCTGCGTCTCGTCCTCGAGGGCGGAGCCGACGGCGACGACCCGCACCCCGGCATCCAGGTACGCCTGCGCATTGCCGGAGTCCATGCCGCCGGTGGCGACGAACCGCGCCTGCGGGAACGGTCCGCGCATGGCAGGGAACCAGCCCGTGCCGAGCAGGGATGCCGGGAACGCCTTGAGCCAGGTGAGGCCCTCGCCCAGCGCGTGCTGCACCTCGGAGGCGGTGGAGACGCCGGGCAGAGCCGGCATCCCGGCCTCGTGCGAGGCGCGCACGACGTCGACGTCGAAGCCGGGGCTCACGGTGAACGCGGCGCCCGCCTCGGCGGCCTGGCGCACGTGCTCGCGGGACACGACGGTGCCCGCGCCCACGGTCAGCCCGCGCTCGCGGGCCGCCTCGGCGAGCACGCGCAGCGCCTCGACGTCGGTCGGCGTCTGCACGGGCACCTCGACGGCGGTGATGCCGAGGTCCCACGCGCGGGTGGCGGTGGCGAGCGTGCGCTCGACCCCCATGCCGCGCAGGATCGCCATCAGCGGCACGTCGCGGAAGATCTCTTCGAACGCGGAGTTGTCGGTCATGAGGGGCCTCTCAGATGTCGTCGGGAACGAGGTCGCCGGTGGACTGCAGCCCGAGATGCGCCCGGCGGTGGCCGGCGGCGAGCCGCTCGGCGGCGTCCGCGCCCTGCATCCGGGCGACGAGGTAGCCGGCGGCGAAGGCATCGCCGGCGCCGACGGCCTCGACCACCTCGGTCTTGATCGCGGGCACGAAGGTGCGCACGTCGGCGTCGCCGCTGCGCTGGAACTCGGTCGCGCCGACGTCGCCGTCCTTGACGACGAGCAGTTCCGGCTCGGGCAGCAGGGCGCGCACGGCATCCGCGTCGGAGGTTCCCCACAGTCCCTCGGCCTCGTCGAGGCCGACGAAGACGATGCCGGCACGCCGCGCGCGGGCGAGCAGCACCGGGGCTGCCGCGTCGGGCTCCCAGAGGGCCGCCCGGTGGTTGACATCGAAGCTCAGGATGCCGGGCCCGGCGTCGACGCGATCGATGACGGTGTCGATCAGCATGAAGCAGGTGGCCGACAGCGGCGGCGTGATGCCCGTGACGTGCACGATCTCGGCCTGCTCCAGCGGAATCTCGGCGACGGTCGCCGGGCTCATCATCGAGGCCGCGGAGTCGCGTCGGTAGTAGAGCACCCCGCGCCCCGGGTCCTTGAAGTAGACGCCCGTCGGCGCATGCGGGTCGGTCGTGACCCAGGTCACGTCGACGCCGTGTCGGGCGACCTCCTCGCGCACGCGCACGCCGAGGGCGTCGTCGCCGAGGGCGCTGACCCAGGCCGTCGGCACGCCGAGCTGGGCGGCGTGGACCGCGACGTTCGACTCGGCACCGCCGACGAGCAGCCGCATGTCCACGGCGGTGGCCAGCGGCTCCGCGAGTGCGGGGGTGACGAGGGCCATGGTCTCACCGATGGTGATGAGGCGTGGTGCGGAGGCGTCGGGCATGGTTACCATGATGAGACGGCATGTGCGCAGAATGCAACTGACGTTGCAACATATGCACAACGTGAGGAGAGTGTGAGATGAACGACCTGAACGACGAGCTGCTGACCGCACGGGACAAGGGCCTCCCGGTGCGCGCCATCGGCATGACCGCATCCGCCTTCCTCGCGACGAAGCCTCGCCTCGACGAGTTCTGGACGCCCCTGATCGTGCTCGACGACGCGGCGATGCGGGCGAACGTCGCCACCATGGCCGGCTGGTGCGCAGAGCGCGGCCTGGAGATCATGCCGCACGGCAAGACGACGATGGCCCCCGACCTGTGGCAGCGCCAGCTCGACGCCGGTGCCCTCGGCATCACCCTCGCGACCATGGGTCAGGTGCGCACCGCGCGCGACTTCGGCTTCGACTCGATCATGCTCGCGAACGCCGCGGTCGACGCCCGCTCGCTGGCCTGGCTCGCCGGCGAGCTCGCCGACCCCGGCTTCCGCTTCGTGTGCTGGGCCGACTCGCTCGCCACGGTCGATGCGATGGAGCGCGGCCTGCGCGCGGTCGGCGTGCCCCGCCCGGTCGACGTCTGCGTCGAACTGGGCGCCGCGGGCGGACGCACCGGCGCCCGCTCCCCGGAGGAGGCCGTGGCCGTCGCGGAGCGGCTCGCGGCATCCGACGTGCTGCGCCTGGCCGGCGTCGCCGGCTACGAGGGCAGCCTCGCGCACGACCGCTCCGACGCGGGGCTCGCCGCCGTGCGCTCCTACCTCGAGGCGCAGCTCGCGCTGCACCGCACGATCACGCCGCTCTACAGCGACGGCGACGTGTACGTCACCGCCGGCGGCAGCGCCTACTTCGAGAGCGTCGCCGACGTCTGGTCCGGCGCCGAGCGCGACGGACGCACCCGCTTCGTGCTGCGCTCCGGCGCCTACATCGTGCACGACGACGGCTTCTACCGCGGCATCTCGCCGTTCGACGAGGGTGGCAGCGGCGAGGGCCCGCACTTCGTCAACGCGATGCACGGCATCGCGCGGGTCGTGTCCAGCCCCGAGCCGGGTCTCGCGCTGGTGGATGCCGGCAAGCGCGACTTCCCCTACGACGAGGGCCTGCCCATCCCGCGCGCCGCGGCCGACGATCTCGCCGGTCCCTGGGGCCCCGTCGACGCGTCCCTCTCCGCGATGAACGACCAGCACTCCTATGTGCGGCCCGCCGAGCCGCTCACGGTTGGCTCGGTCGTGCGGTTCGGCCTCTCGCACCCGTGCACCGCCTTCGACAAGTGGCGTGTGCTGCCCGTGATCGACTCCCTCGAGTCCGGCGTGGTCACCGGCCTCGTCCGCACGTACTTCTGAGGAGCACCATGTCCGGTCGTACAGTTCTCCGTGGCGGATCGGTCGTCTCGCCTGCGGGTGTGACGCGCGCCGACGTCGCCATCGACGGGGCGACGATCAGCGCGGTCGGCGAAGTTCCGGAGCAGCCCGGCGACGTCGTCATCGACGCGACCGGCCGTCTGATCCTCCCCGGCTTCATCGATTCGCACGCCCATGCCGACGGCCTGCTGCAGGACGCGGAGGTGACCACGTCGCTGCTGCGCCAGGGTGTCACCACCGTCAT
>JAITUD010000349.1 GCA_031286555.1 Microbacterium sp.
GACACCAAGCCCTCCGGCATCATCGGCGCGACCGCGCTGGGGCAGCTCTTCCCGGCGGTGCTGATCACCGCCTTCGGCGTCGTGCTGGGCGGCACGGTCGGGCCGGAGACCCTCGAGAACGGCATCGAGTACTCGCTGCTCGAGAACCTGCCGGCGTGGCTCGCACCGCTGTTCGTGCTCGGCGTGCTGGTGAACTGCGTCTCGCTGAACGGAATGACGACGTACACGGCCAGCATGGCGCTGCAGTCGATCGGCGTCCCGATCCGCCGCATCCCCTCGGCGGTGCTCATCGGCGCGCTCGGCTGCGCGTTCACGATCGTGCTCGTGCTGGCATCCGATCTGATCAGCGCCGTCAACCTGATGCTGCAGTTCCTGCTGATCATCTCGGTGCCGACGATGGGCGTCTACGTCGCCGACATCGTGCTGCGCCGCAACAGGTACGACGGAGACGACCTGTTCGACGAGCGGCCCGGCGGCATGTTCTGGTACCTCGGCGGGTTCGGGGTCGCGGGGCTGGTCTCAGTGGTCGTCGGCGGCTTCGCCACTGCGATGTTCCTCTCGACCACCGTGTGGGCCGGCCCGCTGGGCGCGGCACTCGGCGGGCTCGACCTCTCGGTGCCCGTCGGCCTCATCGTGTCGGTCGGCCTCTACGCCCTGCTTGCAGGCCGGAAGGTGCGCGCGCAGATCGGGGAGTGATCGGGGGTTGATGTGCGTAATGTTAGTGACTAACATTGCGCACATGGACAGGTGGACCAGGACTCACCAGGCACTGAGCGATGCCGCGCTCACGCTCTTCGCGGAGCGGGGATACGACGCGACCGGCACGGCCGAGATCGCCGCGCGCGCCGGGGTCAGCGAGATGACGCTGTTCCGGCACTTCCCGTCGAAGGAGGCGCTGCTGCTCGACGACCCCTTCGATCCGCTCATGGCTGAGGCCGTCAGCGCCCGTCCCGCCGGGGAGCCCGCGATGCGGGCGCTGACGTCCGGCATCGGCGATGTCTGGAGCGGGATCGATGCGGATGCTGCAGGCGCGCTCCGCGCGCGGCTGCGCATCGTCGCCGCAGCATCCGGACTGCACGGTGCGATCGAGCGGAGCAGTGCGGCGACAGCGGAAGCGCTCGTCGTCGCCCTGCAGCAGCGCGGATCGTCCGCGACCACCGCGCGGGTCGCGGCCTCGGCCGTCATCTCGGGACTGAGCGTCGCGCTGCTGGCGTGGGCGCAGTCCGACCAGCCTGATCCCGGGCCGGCGCTGATGGCCGCGCTCGACGTGCTGGGAGGCGGGGACGATGCTCCGATTCGATGAGGTCTCGCTGGAGTTCCGCGGCGGAGGCGGCGTGCACGACCTGTCGTTCCGGGCGGATGCGGGCGAGATCGTCGCCCTCGTCGGTTTGAACGGGGCAGGCAAGACGACGCTGATGCGGATTGCGCTCGGCATGCTGCGCCCGCAGTCCGGCGGGGTGCAGGTGCTCGGGCATCCGATCGAGAAGCTGCCGACCGCGGACTGGGCCGGCGTCGGGGCGCTCATCGAGGTGCCCCTGGCCTACCCCGAGCTGACCGCACGTGAGAACCTGCGCATCGCCTGCCTGCTGCGCGGCGCGGATCCGGCGCTGGTGCCCACGGCGCTGGACGACTGGATGCTGGCACCGGTCGCCGACCGGCGTTTCCGGCGCCTGTCGCTGGGCACGCGGCAGCGCGTCGGTCTGGCGGCGGCGATGCAGCACGACCCGCGCCTGATCGTGCTCGACGAGCCCAGCAACGCCCTCGACCCGGCATCCGTGATGCTGCTGCGCGAGCAGCTGCTGCAGCGTGCGGCCGACGGCGCCGGCGTGCTGGTCAGCAGTCATCATCTCGATGAGGTGGCGCGGATCGCCGATCGCGTCATCCTGATGAACCGCGGCCGGCTGATCGGCGAGCTCGACACCGCCGGTACCGACCTCGAGCGCGTGTTCTTCGACCGCATTCGCGTCGATGACGCGCAGATCCTGGAGGAAGTGCGATGAACGTGCTGCGCGTCGAGGCGCTCAAGCTGCTGCGCTCTCCGGTGGGGATCGTGGCGACCCTGGCGGTGGTCGCGGGTGCGATGGCGCTGCTCGGCGGCATCGCCGCGGCGGTCGCCGGCGGCAACCCCGAGGTGGCCGCGAAGGCCGGTCCGGCTGCGACACCGGACTGGGACGGGCTGCTCGCGGGTGCGTCGCAGGTCACCGCCGTCGGCGGACTGATCGGGTTCGGCGCCGTGCTGGCGTGGATGTTCGGGCGCGAGTTCACCGACGGCACCATCACCGGCCTGTTCGCGCTGCCGGTCGGGCGCGGGCGCATCGCCCTCGCGAAGATCCTCGTGCACCTGGCGTGGGTGGCGTGCGTCGGCGTGCTGCTGGCGGCCGGTGTGCTCGGGCTCGGCCTCCTGCTCGGCTACGGGACGCCGGATGCCGAGACCTGGGCCGGTCTCGGCAGGCAGGTCGCCCTGGCGCTGCTGACCGGCCTGATCGTCGCCCCGGTCGCGTGGATCGCGACGGCCGCGCACTCGGTCTTCGCCGGCGTCGGCGGCACGGTCGCGCTCGTCATCCTCGCGCAGGTGGGCGCGCTCAGCGGGGCCGGAGGATGGATGCCGCTGGCCGCGCCCGCGCTGTGGGCGATGAGCGCCGGCGCAGCGGTGAGCGGTGTGGAGCTGCTGCTGGTGGCAGCGGTGCCGGTCGTGTTCGGCGCGCTGGCCTGTGTCAGCTGGTCGCGGCTGCAGCTGCGGCGCTGACGCTCGATCGGTCAGGGGACGATGACGAGCTTGCCGCGGGTGTGGCCGGAGGCGCTGGCGCGGAAGGCATCCGCGACCTCGTCCAACGCGTAGGTCCCGGCGATCTCGACCCGCAGCGTGCCCTGCTCGACCATGGCGGCGAGGCGCGCTGTCTCGGCGCCGTCGGGGCGCACCCAGATGTGCCGCCCGCCGTGGGCGACCACTGACGGGTCGGCGACCGACACCTGCGCACCGCCCTCGCGGAGCACGGCGAGCGTCGTCTCGAGCTGACCGCCGACGAAGTCGGCGACTGCGTAGACCGGGCCGCCGGCCAGCGCGAGCACGCGGTCAGCCAGTCCATCGCCGTACGTGACCGGCTCCACCCCGTACGCGCGCAGCGCCTCGTGGTTGCGCTCCGACGCCGTGCCGATCACTCGTGCACCGCGGGCGACGGCGATCTGCGCGGCGAGGCCGCCCACGCCGCCGGCCGCTCCGTGGATGAGCACCGTGCGCCCGTCGAGGTCGCCGAGTGCGTCGATGGAGCGCAGCGCGGTGCCGCCGGCGAGGGGGAGCGCGCCCGCCTGCTCCCAGCTCAGGGATGCCGGCTTGTGCGCGACCGCTCGCACGGGCACGTCGACCCGCTCGGCGAAGGTGCCGCCACCGACCACGTCGGGGCGCGCGTAGGCCAGCACCTCGTCGCCGACCTGGAACTCCGGGGTGTCCATGCCGACCGCAACGACCACGCCCGCGACATCCCAACCGGGGATCACGGGGAACATCGTCGGCATGAGCGCGTCGAGCCCGCCGGCCATGAGCTTCCAGTCCACCGGGTTCACGCCGGCGGCGCGCACCTCGACGAGGACGGATGCCGGGGCCACCTTGGGCTCGGGCATCTCGCGCACGACGAGGTCATCGAAGTCGCGGGTGAATCGGTCGTAGACGGCTGCGCGCATGGCGGGGTCCTTGCTTCTCGGAACGGTCAGACGGCGGCGGTGGTGTCGTGCAGGGCATGCACCACGGGGGCGAGCTCGGGCTGCTCCGCGGCTTCGCCGAGAACGCGCTCGAGTGTCTCGTCGTGGATCGGATGCGTCTTCTCGTAGAGCTCCTGCCCGGCGGCGGTGAGCTCGGTGTAGATGCCGCGCCGGTCGTCCACGCACAGGATGCGGGTCAGCAGGCCGCGGTCCTCCAGCCGGGTCACCAGACGGGTGGTCGCGCTCGGGCTCAGCGCCGTGGCGCGGGCGAGCTGCTGCATGCGCATGTGCCAGCCGTCCTGGCGGTTCAGCGCGTCGAGCACGGTGTACTCCACGACCGAGAGACCCTCGGCGCCCAGTGCCCGCTCGAGTTCGACGTCGATGAGGTTGTGCAGGGCGGCGAGGGTGCGCCAGCCGCGCGCCCGGATCTCGACGGCGTCATCAGCGATGCCCATCATGCCTCCAAAAGTAGTTGCTTGCGCGGATTAGTTGCGTGTGCAATGATTGTGTTCATCAACGCAATATCCCGCGTTTGCAACTATCTTAGCAGGAGGCATCGGATGCCACTCGGACTTCTCGCTCTCGCCATCGGAGCGTTCGGCATCGGACTCACGGAGTTCGTCATCATGGGGCTGCTGCCCGAGGTGGCGGCCGACTTCGGAGTCACCGAGGCCACCGCCGGCTGGCTCATCTCGGGCTACGCCCTCGCCGTCGTGGTGGGCGCGCTCGGCATCACCGCCGCGACGGTCCGCCGGCCCCGCAAGCCCGTCCTGCTGGGGCTCGTCGTGCTCTTCATCGTCGGCAACGCGCTCACCGCGGTCGCTCCCGACTACGGCACGGCGCTCTCCGGCCGCATCCTCGCGGCCCTCTGCCACGGTGCGTTCTTCGGCATCGGATCGGTCGTCGCGACCGGTCTCGTCGAGCCCGCCAAGAAGGCCCGCGCGATCGCGATCATGTTCACGGGCCTGACCACGGCGAACGTGCTCGGCGTGCCCTTCGGCACCTTCCTCGGTCAGCAGCTCGGCTGGCGCTCCACCTTCTGGGCGATCTCGATCATCGGCGTCGTCGCATTCCTCGGCATCCTCTTCCTGGTGCCGAGCAGCCGCGAGGGACAGGTGCAGGTCAGCCTGCGCCGCGAGCTGAGCGCGTTCCGCTCCGGCCAGGTCTGGCTGTCGCTGGTCGTCACCGTGCTCGGCTTCGGCGGCATGTTCGGCGCCTTCACCTA
>JAITUD010000387.1 GCA_031286555.1 Microbacterium sp.
TTCGCGACCCGGGTCGCGGTGGCGACCACGGCGCGCAGCGGACGGAGTCCGACGCTGATCGTGACCGCGGTGGTGAGCGCGAGCAGGATCAGCCCGCCGAGGGTCGCCAGAGCGATCACCGTGAACAGACGCGCCATCGTCGACTGGATGCCGGCGCGCGAGAGGCCGGTGACGACGGTCGTCCCGTCGGGGGTTGCGGTGATGACCAGTGAGTAGGAGCCGAAGTCGGGCAGCGTCACGGTCGCCGTCCTGCTCGTCTGCAGGGCGTTCTGGATCTCGAACAGGTCGCCGGCACTGAGCTCTTTCAGCGTCGCAGGCGGGGTCAGGACCACACCCGAGGGGGTGCCGCCGCGTGGCGCGATCGCGAGGAGCAGCCCCTCGCCGCCCTGAAGCGTCCTGCCCTGGAGCACCTGCTGGGCGGTGAAGCCGCTGTTCGGCCCGGAGGAGAGCAGTTCCGCCTGTGTGACGAGGTCAGTCGTCGTCTTCGAGTTCGCGATCAGCTGCTCATCCAGCTGCTGGTTCATCGTGGTCCCCAGCGTGACGCTCGTGATGATCGCGACGATGGCCAGGATCAGCGACACGAAACCGATGACCGCGGCCATCAGCCGCGCCTGAAGGGTCAGTGGGCGGCGCGACACGGGTACTGCCTCACTGCTGCGCCGCGGGTCACTGCGGCGCCTTGATCATGTAGCCGACCCCGCGCACGGTGTGCAGCAGGGGAGTGCGTCCGGCATCGATCTTCTTGCGCAGGTACGAGATGTACAGCTCGACGACCGAGGACTTTCCGCCGAAGTCGTAGCTCCACACGCGGTCGAGGATCTGCGACTTCGACAGCACCCGGCGCTCGTTGCGCATCAGGTACCGGAGCAGCTCGAACTCGGTGGCGGTCAGTTCGATCTCGTCATCGCCGCGGAACACCTCGTGGCTGTCCTCGTTCAACGACAGGTCGGCGACCCGCAGGATGGCCTGCTCGTCGTCGGCGCGCACCTGTCCGGAGCGGCGGATGACGGCCCGCAGGCGCGCGATGACCTCTTCCAGGCTGAACGGCTTGGTGACGTAGTCGTCGCCGCCCGCGGTGAGGCCGGAGATGCGATCCTCCACGGCGTCCTTGGCGGTCAGGAAGACCACGGGGACGAGGTTGCCGGACTCGCGCAGCCGGCGCAGCACGCCCATGCCGTCGAGGTCGGGCATCATCACGTCGAGCACCAGCGCGTCCGGCTCGAAGTCCCGTGCCACCTGCAGGGCCTCGAGGCCGCTTGCGGCCGTCTTGACCTCCCAGCCCTCCATGCGCAGGGCCATGGCGAGCAGATCGGTCAGCATCGGCTCGTCGTCGACGGCCAGGATGCGCAGCGGGGAGCCGTCGGGACGGCGCAGCTCGGGGTGTTCGTTGGACATGTCCCCATTGTCATGCCGCAGTCATCGAGAATCCATAGGTTCCGCTATGCGGCTCCTGTGAACAGGCCCGTCGTCCGGATGATCCGACCGATCGTCCGGGATCAGGTCGCCCCTGTTCCGGATGTCGGTGGTGACCCCTATGGTCTGTGGCATGACAGAACAGCTGATCATCAGAGCGCGCTCCGTCGCCGACGTCGTCGAGGCGGTCGGACGGGCGCGGCGGGAGGAACTGAAGCTCACGGTCGTCGCCGGTGGGCACGGGCCGTGGTCGCACACCCCGGATGCGGGGATGCGCATCGAGCTGTCGGCGATCGACGGAATCGAGATCGACGGGGTGACCGTCCATGTCGGCGGGGGCGCGACCTGGGGAGCGGTCGCCGCCCGGATCGGGGAGGAAGGGCTGGCGATCAGCTCGGGCGACACGGCTTCGGTCGGCGTCGGGGGCCTCACGCTGGGCGGCGGCATCGGCTGGATGACACGGCTCTGGGGCCTCGCCGTCGACCAGCTGATCGGTGCGCAGGTGGTGACCGCCGACGGCGCGGTGGTCGAGACATCGGCGACGGAGCATCCGGATCTGTTCTGGGCGCTGCGAGGTGGCGGCGGCAACTTCGGCATCGTCACGCGGTTCGACTTCGCAGCGCACCGGCTCCCCGCGATCGTGCACGGAGAGTACTCCGGAGCGACCGATCCGAGGTCCGTGCTGCGCGGGATGCGCGACGTGCTGCGCGACGCGCCGCGTGAGCTCACCGTGACGTACATGGACGTGCCGGCGATGGATCCCAGCGCGCCGGCGGGTGCACGACTCGCGGCGGTCTGGGCCGGGACGGACGAAGACGCGCTGCGCGAGGCGCTGGCGCCGATCGGCGACCTGGACGGCATGGAGGCCACGATCACGACCCCGGCGTACCGCGACATCCTCATGGAGATGCCGCAGCCGGAGGACCCAGACCAGCGCCCGCCCGGCTTCATCGGAGGCAACGGGCTGTACGCCGAGCTCGACGACGATCTCATCGATCGGCTGATCGCGTTCCGCGCCGCCCATCCCGCGTCGGTCGTGTTCCTGCGGTCGCTCGGGGGCGCGTACGGGGACGTGTCACAGGACAGCACGGCGTTCCCCGCGCGGCACGCGACCTGGTTCGTCATGGCCGGCGGGTTCGACATCCCCGGGCTGATCGACGACGAGACGCGCGCCCTCATCGCGGCGGACTGGAGCCGCATCGAGGAGGGACGTCTTGCCGAGTACGGGAACTTCGCAGACACGGAGCGGCCCGACGCGGTGGCAGGCATGTTCGACGACGTGGCGTACGAGCGACTGCGGTCGGTGAAGGCGAAGTGGGATCCGCAGAACGTGTTCCGCCGCAATCACAACATCGTCTGAGCAGACGGAACGGGGCCGGATGCGCGTCGGCATCCGGCCCCGTTCCGATGAGGCGCTGCGCCCTGAGCGGGCGCGGCGGTCAGTGCGTGTCCTCGGCCTCGATCTCGGTGCGGTCGCCCGACCACAGCGTGTGGAACGTGCCCGGCCTGTCGATGCGCTTGTAGGTGTGCGCACCGAAGAAGTCGCGCTGACCCTGCACCAGAGCGGCGGGCAGCCGGTCGGCCCGGATCCCGTCGTAGTACGACAGCGACGACGAGAACGCCGGAGCCGGGATGCCGGCGGTCGCGGCAGCCACGACGACGCGGCGCCACGCCGACTGGGCGCGGGTGAGCGCCTCGGCGAAGTACGGCGCGGTCATCAGCACCGGCAGGTCGGGAGCCTCGGCATAGGCATCGGCGATGCGGTTGAGGAACTGCGCGCGGATGATGCAGCCGGCGCGCCAGATCTTCGACACCGCGCCCAGGTCGATGGTCCAGTCGTACTCGGCTGCGCCGGCACGGATCTCGTCGAAGCCCTGCGAGTAGGCGACGATCTTCGACGCGTACAGCGCGAGGCGCACGTCCTCGACGAAGGCGGCCTCGTCGGCGACGGTGAACGTCTCGTCCGGGCCCGGGAGGGCACCGGCGACGGCGCGCTGCTCGGGGTGGCTGGAAAGCGACCGGGCGAAAGTCGCCTCCGCGATGCCCGACACCGGGGTGCCCAGGGAGAGCGCGGTCTGCACGGTCCAGGCGCCGGTGCCCTTGGCGCCGGCCTGGTCGAGGATCACATCGACCAGCGGCTGACCGGTGGCGGCATCCACCTGGCGGAGCACCTCGGCCGTGATCTCGATCAGGTACGACTCGAGCTCGCCGCGGTTCCACTCGGCGAAGATCTCGGCGATCTCGGCGGGGGACTTGCCCGTGCCTCGGCGGATCAGATCGTAGGCCTCGGCGATCAGCTGCATGTCGGCGTACTCGATGCCGTTGTGCACCATCTTCACGAAGTGACCGGCGCCGTCGTGGCCGATGTGCGTGACGCACGGCTCGCCCTCGGCGACGGCGGCGATGGACTTCAGGATCGGGCCGAGGGTGACCCACGACTCATCCGATCCGCCGGGCATGATCGACGGGCCGAGCAGCGCGCCCTCCTCGCCACCGGAGATGCCGGCGCCGACGTAGTTGATGCCGGTCTCGCGGACGGCCTTCTCGCGACGGATCGTGTCGGGGAAGAAGGCGTTTCCGCCGTCGACGATGATGTCGCCGGGCTCGAAGACCTTGACCAGCTCGTCGATGACGGCGTCGGTCGGGCCACCGGCCTTGACCATGATGATCGCCGTACGCGGCTTCTGCAGGCTGGCGGCGAACTCCTCGTAGGAGAACGCGGGGATGAATCCGGCCTCGGGGTGTGCGGCGACGAGTTCGTCGGTCTTCGCGCGGGAGCGGTTCAGGACCGCCACGGTGTTGCCCTCGCGGCTGGCGAGGTTGCGGGCCAGGTTCGACCCCATGACGGCGAGTCCGACGACTCCGATGTTGGCTGCGGCTTCGGGCACGTGTGCGCTCCTCGATATCGCGGAAGGAAGAACCTTCAGGATATCGCCGCAGGCGTCCGGAGGCCGGACGTGTGTCGCGGACTCAGTCCTTGCGGTAGCCCGAGCGGCCCATCGAGAACAGCGCGCCGAAGGTGACGACGGTGGCGCCGACGGCCATCAGGCCGATCAGCCAGGCGATCGCGTGGGACCAGAAGGCGGCGTCGAACATTCGAAGGGCTCCGTTCAGCGGGACGTGTGTTCCCAGCGTATCGGGTCTTCGGGTACGATGGAGGAGTTCCTCGGCGAGGGATGCCTTGCGCGTGCGCAGCATCCGTGATCGACGTGGCGATGTGAGCTCTGCGGTCGTGACGACCGGGTGGGTTTCGCTTTCCCGTGTCTGTGCCGAGAGAACGACCACCAGACCATCGCGCGGCACTGGCCGCGTGTTTTGAAGGAGAACCTCATGTCCGAAGAGAACACGGTCCACGCCGAGCTCCGCTCGAGCTTCGGCAAGGGCTTCGCCCGCCGCCTCCGCGCCGCCGGCAAGATCCCCGCCGTCATCTACGGCCACGGCACCGAGCCCGTGCACGTCGCGCTGCCCGGCCACCAGGTCGGCCTGATCATCCGTCGCGCCAACGCCGTGCTCGACCTCGACATCGAGGGCAAGGGCCAGCTCGCCCTGGTCAAGGACGTCCAGAAGGACCCGGTGCACCAGATCATCGAGCACATCGACCTGCTGGTCGTGAAGAAGGGCGAGAAGGTCGTCGTCGAGGTTCCGATCGTCGTCACCGGCGAGTCGTTCTCCGGCACCATCGTGACCGTCGATGTCGCGACCATCACGCTCGAGGTCGAGGCCACCCACATCCCCGAGCACGTCGAGGTCAGCGTCGAGGGTCTCCAGGAGGGCGCGCACATCACCGCCGGCGACGTCACCCTGCCCAAGGGCGCTTCGCTGGTCGGCGAGGCCGATCTGCTGCTCGTCGGCATCTCCGTCCCGGCCGCCGAGGTCGCCGAGGAGAACGAGGCCGAGGAGGCCGCCGCTGAGGCTGCTCCGGCCGAGGAGGCCGCCGCGGAGTGATCCGCGCGTGAATTCGACGGAGGGGACGCGAGCATCGGTTCGCGTCCCCTCCGGCGTATCACCGACAATGTCTGCTGAGAGAGGACGACCATGGCATCCACCTGGCTGGTGATCGGCCTGGGCAACCCGGGCCCGCGCTACGAGGCGACCCGGCACAACATCGGGCAGATGGTCGTCGACGAGCTCGCCGAGCGACGCGGCGAGCGGTTCCGCGAGCACAAGGCGGGCGCGCGCGTCGTGGAGACCTGGCTGCGCCCCGGCGGCGACAAGCTGGTGCTGGCCAAACTCAACTCGTTCATGAATGTCTCCGGCGGCCCGACCGCCGGACTCGCGAAGTTCTACTCCGTCGACCCCGAGCACGTCATCGTGGTGCATGACGAGCTGGACATCCCGTTCGACACCCTCAAGCTCAAGACCGGCGGTGGTCACGGCGGGCACAACGGTGTGCGCGACATCGCCAAGGCACTGGGTACTCCGGAGTTCCCGCGCGTGCGCGTCGGCATCGGCCGTCCGCCCGGCCGGCAGGACCCCGCCGACTGGGTGCTCGCGCCGTTCGGCGCGACGGAGCGCAAGACGCTGCCGATCCACATCTCGGATGCCGCGGATGCCGTCGAGCTGCTGGTCTCGGACGGCCTGGTCGTCGCACAGCAGAAGCACCACGCGCCGCGCTGAGCGGCCACGAGGCGCTGCCGGTCAGAACGACGAGACGCTCACCGCTCCGAACCCCGCTCCGATGCTCGCAGCCAGGAAGTACGCCATCGGGCCGACGACGGCGAGCACGAGGCCGGTGATGCCGAGCCCGCGCCCACGGCGCTTCGCCGTCGCCATGATGCCGAGGATGATCGCGGTGATGCCGACGGCAGCGCCGATCCAGAACGCGATCTCCGCCCACAGCACCTGCGTGCGGGCGGGTGCGAGCGCCGCGAGGTCCTCGCGGCCGCCGGAGGCGTTCACGAAGAACTCCGGCGCCGCCGCACCGATCTGTGCGCCGAGCACCGCGCCGATGATCGGGATCAGGACGAGGGCGACCAGCCCGAGCGTCAGAGACACCGCGCCGAGCGCCGAGGAGCCCCTGGCGGGCGCCTGCGGCGGCGTGTACGTGCCGGTGGGCGCCTGGTAGCCACCCACCGGCACGGCGTATGCGCCGGGCGGGGGAGCGTAGCCGGGCTGCACCTGCGGCACAGGGGGAGCCTGCGGCACGGGCGGCACAGGGCCGTGGCCCGATCCGGGGTAGGCGGGCGGCTGCGGCGGGAAGGGATCGGTCACGCCCCAATCCTAGGCGTGACCGATCCCGATGCTCAGCCTTCCGCGGTCGCAGACAGGGCGGTGCGCGCGACGCGGCGCCAGTCCCGCGCGATTCTGCCTGCAGCGGTGTCCAGCTCGGCGAGCACGACCGATTCGCCGCCTTCACCGCGGGCGGCCCACCCACCGTCCGGTGCGACGACGCCGGAGGGTGACACCTCGTCGCCGACGCCGCCTGCGTACGCGACCCAGTAGGAGTTCGTCGCGGCGTGCCCGGCCGCCTCTACGGCGAAGACACCCGGCGCCTGCGAGAGGCCGGTCGTGGCGAACAGGACGCAGTCGACGCCGGCCCGCTCGTACTCGGAGAACAGCTCCGGGTAGTGGCTCTCCATGCCCAGCGTGCAGCCGAAGCGCACCCCCGCGACGTCGAAGATCACAGGACGGGTCCCGGCGCGGTACAGAAGCGTCGCCTTGGTGTGCGACAGCATCCGCTCCTCGTAGCAGTCGACGAGTACGCCCTCGTCGGAGAACACGAACAGGGCGTTGGCCGGTCGACCGCCGTCCTCGGCTAAGCGGATGCCGCCGACGACGGCCCAGATCCGGTGCTCAGCCGCGGCGGCGGATGCTGCGGACAGCTGCTCTGCGACGGCCGCACGATCCACCGTGCTCCAGTCGGCCTCGCGGTCGTCGACGCCGACGGACATACCGCGGCGGGTCGGCGACGTGAGAGCCCCTTCCGGGAAGAGCACGAGGGCTGCGCCCGCAGCCGCCGCGGCGGCGATGAGCCGGCGCACGCGCCCACCGGCGGAGCGGAGCTGCTGCGTCGAGCGTGGGTCGTCATCGAGCGCGGCCTGCGCCACGGCGATGGTGATCCGCCGCCCTTCGGGTTCGTCAGGGCCGATCAGGCTGCGGCGTGCTGCCGCGTAGGACTCTCCGGTGCGGGCCGAGCGCTCCCTGATTCGTCGCTTGAGATTGCTGTTCTTGGTCATCACGAACCTCCGCGTCGAGGACCGGCGCATCCCAGCTGCGGGTTCCCGACGGAATGAGGAACGTGAGCGGCTCGAGCGCAGAAGACCCTTTGCCCCCATGGCCGCCGGCGCTGGGAGCCGACTGCGGAGGTTCGGCGGGAGCCCCGCCAGTCAGGAAGCTATCACGCACCTCCGACAGGGCGGCGGAGGGCGGTGCGTGTCACACGCGGCGGAGCAGGCCGACCTTGTCGTACACGTCGCGCAGGGTGGCATCCGCCACCTCGTCGGCACGTGCGGCGTTCGCCGCAAGGATGCGGTCGAGCTCTGCCGGGTCGTCGAGCAGCTCGAGCACGCGCTCGCGCACGGGGCCGAACTCGTTCACCACGACCTCGGCGAGACCCTTCTTGAAGTCGCCGTAGCCGCGGCCCGCGTACTCGTCCTCGATCGACTCCATCTGGCGGCCGGTGAGGGCCGCGTAGATCGTGAGCAGGTTCGAGACGCCGGGCTTGTTCTCGCGGTCGTAGCGCACCGATCCCTCGGTGTCGGTGACAGCGCGCATGACCTTCTTCGCCGACTTCGCCGGGTCGTCCAGCAGCCACAGCACACCGGCGTCGCTCTCGGCCGACTTCGACATCTTGGAGGTGGGGTTCTGCAGGTCGTAGATGCGCGCGGTGTCCTTCTGGATGACCGCCTTCGGCACCGTGAACGTCTTTCCGAAGCGCTTGTTGAAGCGCTCGGCGAGGTCGCGGGTGAGCTCCACGTGCTGCTTCTGGTCGTCGCCGACAGGCACCAGCTCGCTCTGGTAGAGCAGGATGTCGGCGGCCATGAGCACCGGGTAGGTGAACAGTCCGACCGAGGTCGAGTCCGCGCCGTAGCGGGCGGACTTGTCCTTGAACTGCGTCATCCGGCCGGCCTCGCCGAAGCCCGTGATCGTGGAGAGGATCCACGCGAGCTCCGCGTGAGCGCGCACGTGGGACTGCACGTACAGGGTGGACTTCGAGGGCTCGATGCCGGCCGCGATGTACTGGGCGGCGGTGCGACGGGTCTTCTCGCGCAGCTCGGCGGGATCCTGCGGCACGGTGATCGCGTGCAGGTCGACGACCGAGAAGAATGCGTCGTAAGAGCTCTGCATGTCGCGCCACTGCAGGAGCGCCCCGATGTAGTTGCCGGCCTGGAGGGAGTCGGCGGAGGGCTGCATTCCTGAGTAGAGGCGAGGTTTCGTCACGGTATCAATCCTATGGGGCGTGTGGCGGCGGGCCGTCGCGACCGGAAGCACGGCGACGCGAGCGAGGAGCTCGTGATCGGCATCCCGCGGATCACGGCGTGAACGCTCGCGGTGCGATCAGTACGTGTAGTCCACGACGACGGGGGAGTGGTCGCTCCAGCGCTCGGCGTAGGTCGCCGCGCGGGCGACGTGGTAACCGGTGGCGCGCTCGGCGAGTGCCGGGGTGGCGAGGTGGTAGTCGATCCGCCAGCCGGAGTCGTTGTCGAAGGCCTGGCCGCGCATGGTCCACCATGTGTACGGGCCGTCGACCTCGCCGTGCGTCGCACGGCCCACGTCGATCCAACCCAGACCCTTGCCGCCGCCCTCTGACACGTACGGGCGCGTGTCGCTGAGCTGCCCGACCATGCCCCGGCCGATGCCCTCCTGCCCGGCCACGGGCTCGCCCGCGGCTCCCAGGAAACGGTCGAAGTAGGCGCGCTCGCGCGCCAGGTAGCCGGACTTCTTGACGTTGCCCTTCCAGTTCAGGATGTCGAGGGGCCGGTGACCGACGTTGAGGTCGCCGGTGACGAGTGCCAGTGCGCCGTCGGCGCCGAGCTGCGACATCCGCTGCTCCATGGCGTCGAGGAACTTCCACTTCTCGACCTGCTTCGGGGAGTCCGCCTCACCGGAGTGCACGTAGGCGCTCACGACGGTCAGCGGCGTTCCGCCGATCTCGAAATCGGCCTCGAGCCAGCGGCCCGCAGAATCGAAGTCGTCGGCACCGAGCGCGGTGCGCGAGGCGATCGCGGGCTCCCTGCTCACGACGGCCACGCCGGCGCGCCCCTTCGCCGATGCCTCGTCGTGCAGGATCGACCAGCCGGGGAATGCGGCCTCGACATGCTCGTCCTGCGCACGCACCTCCTGCACCGTGAGGATGTCGACGCCGGCATCGTCGAGCCAGCTGTGCATTCCGTTGCGGACGGCGGCACGGATGCCGTTGACATTGACCGAGGCGATACGCAGATGTGGCATCCACCCAGCCTATCGACGGGGACGGACATCCCCTCGGGAGGAGACGTC
>JAITUD010000408.1 GCA_031286555.1 Microbacterium sp.
CCGACCACCCGATCCGCACCTGGGGCGCGGAGCGGCTCGCCGAGCTGTTCGTCTCGGAGGTCAGGTCGGGGATGCCGGCGAGCGACGACGACCCGCTCGGCGCCAGGGCGCTCACGCCCGCGGGGGAGCGGGTGCGCGCGGGCATGCTCAAGGGCGGCGTCGACTACTGGCGCATCAGCGACTTCGAGCGCATCACGCTGGTCGCGCTCGCCGCCGCGCATCGGACCACCGGCGCGCCGGTCATGGTGCATCTGGAGTACTGCACCGCCGCGCACGAGGTGCTCGATCTGCTGGAATCCGAGGGGGTGCCGTCCGACCGGGTCGTGCTCGCGCACGCCGATCGCGATCCGGATGCCGGGCTGCACGCGTCGCTGGCCGAGCGGGGCGCCTACCTCGGCTACGACGGCTTCGCCCGCCCACGGACGCGCTCCGACGCAGAACTGCTCGCGCTCACCGCCGACGCCGTGCGCCGTGGCGCGGGTGACCGCATCCTGCTCGGCGGCGACGTCGCCCGGCGGACGCGCTACATCGCCTACGGCGGGATGCCGGGACTCGGCTATCTGGGGGACCGCTACCTGCCCCGCCTGCGCGACGAGGTCGGCGCCGAGGCGGTCGAGCGGATGCTGGTCGAGAACCCGGCTCGGCTGCTGACGCTCTCGGTCTAGCCCGCGAGGACCCGCTCCAGGTGGGCGAGCCCGCCGCGCACGGCCTCTGTCGTGGCCTCGTCGAGACCGGGGTACTCGGCATGGCCGGCCGGCAGCACGTGCAGATCCAGGTCGCGCACGGCGTTCGCAACGGCGAACTGCCCCTGCGGCGGGACGTTCTGGTCCCACAGCGCCGCCTCGACCCGCACCGGGACGGTGAGGAACGCCGCTGTGGAGGAGGCATCGAAGGGCCTCAGCTGCTCGCGCGCCTCCGGATGCCGCAGCACCCAGGCGCGCTGGAACTCGCCGCTGCCCAGGCAGTGCACCGCGAGGCGCTCGTCGTACTGGCCGAAGGTGGGCACGATCAGCGTGGCGCCGATGAACCGGGCGTCCCACGGCACCGCGAGGGCGCCGAGGCCGCCGCCGAAGCTCTCGCCCACGTAGTACAGCGGCAGGTCGCCGACCAGGGCGATCAGCGCATCCGCGGCGAGCCAGAGGTCGCGGGCGCACAGGCCGATCACGTAGTCGTCGGGGTTCTCCAGGCCGCCGAGCACGTGCGCCTCGCGGTCCTCCGGGGCGCCCACATCGGCGTTCAGCGCGCCGAGGCCGCGGGCCACGGGGAAGATCGCGGCCGCGTCGTCGGGCACCCGGCGCAGGTCCACCTCTTCGCGGCCGCCGTAGCCGTGCCCGTGCACGACGCCGACTCGTGCCCGGTGCCCGGCGGCCGGTGCGACCGACCAGGCCCGCAGCCGCACCCCGTCGACCCCGGACAGCTCGATCAGTGACACCTCACGTCCCTCGACCACGGAGGTCGAGAGGAGCACCGGCGCGGCATCGACGCCGCGCGCGGCCTCTCGCCACGCGCGCCACTGCGCGGCGAGCCCCTCGGGCGCAGGCACGGGCTGCACCGCCTTCAGGGTCTCGAGCGTGAAGCCGTAGCTGCCGTCGAAGGCAGCATCCGGGAACCAGGTGTCGAAGGGCACGGGGTACGTCATGCGCAGAGCGGGATCCTGTCGGTCTCGGGGTGGTCGGTGTCGGCAAGGCGCGCGAAAGCCCGCATGGCAGACTGGTCACGGCACGAGAAGGAGAGCGGATGCTGGTCACCGAGCGACGCGAGCGCATCCTCGCCCTGGCGCGCGAGCGCGGCACCATCGCCCTGCCGGATCTCGCGGCCGAGCTCGGCGTCAGCGAGATGACCGTGCGCCGTGACATCGAGCTGCTCGCCGACGACGGCGTGGTGCAGAAGGTGCGCGGCGGCGTGCGAGCGGCCTCGGCCGGCATCCGACCGGGAGCCGGCCAGGTGTCGACCGCCGAGCGCCGGGCGATCGCCGCGACCGCGGCCGCCCTCGTCGAGCCGGGGATGGCCATCGGCCTGTCCGGCGGCGCGGCGGGCATCGCCCTCGCCCACGAGCTCGTGCGGGTGCCCGACTTGACGATCGTGACGAACTCGCTGCCGGTCTCGGACCTGTTCTCCCCGCCCGACCGAGCGGATGCTCCGTACACGCAGACCGTCGTGCTGACCGGAGGCGTGCGAACTCCGTCGCAGTCGCTGGTCGGCCCCGTCGCGGTGCGCGCGCTGGAGCGGCTGCACTGCGACCTGGTGCTGCTGGACGCGCACGGGCTCGACGAGCAGGCCGGCCTCACCACCATGAACCTGCTCGAGGCCGAGACCTACCGCGCCTTCATGGCGGCGGCGCGCGAGGTCGTCGTGCTCGCCGACCACACCCGCTGGCAGGTCGTCGGTCTGACGACCGTCGCCGACCTCAGCGACATCGACCGGCTCGTGATCGACGACGGCCTCGACGAGGATGCCAGGGAGCGGCTCTCCGAGCACATCGGGCGCGTCGAGATCGCGGAGCGCGACCGGCCTGACGGCCGCTGACGCGCAGCGGTGGGTGCGGACGTCCATCAGCGGGCGGTGCTCGCCCGCTTCACCAGACGGCTGGGGATCGTCACGTGCCGAACGGGCAGGTCCGCACCGAGAGGGGTGCTGAGCTGCCGCTCGAGCTCGGTGAACGTGGCATCCACCAGCTGATCGTGGTCGGGCGCGACGGAGCTCAGTGCAGGCACCGAGAATCGCGCGGCGCGGATGTCGTCGATGCCGATCACCGCGACATCCTGCGGAACGCGGCGTCCGCGGGCGGCCAGCGCCGCCAGCGCGCCGAGCGCGACCGAGTCGTTCGAGCAGACCACGCCGTCGAGATCCTCGATCTGCACGGCGAGCTCTGCGACCACGCGCTCGCCCTCGTCGGCGGTGAACGAGGCGACCTGCGTGGTCAGCGCGGGATCGGGGGAGATGCCTGCGGCGTCCAGGGCTTCCAGATAGCCGGCGTGACGGCGATCCGCGGCATCCGAGGGGCGCGCGTCGCGGCGGCCGACGAACGCGATCCGGCGGCAGCCGGCCGCGATCAGATGCTCGGTCGCGGTGCGCGCGGCGGCGCGGTTGTCGATCGTGATGTGCGTGAACGGGCTCACCTGGATGTGCTCGCCCA
>JAITUD010000453.1 GCA_031286555.1 Microbacterium sp.
CCTGCGTGTGAGCGAATTACTTCGCGGCGATCACCTGGAGGGTGATCACGGCGGTCACATCGTCGTGCAGACGAATGGTGGCCTCGTGGTCGCCGACCGACTTGATCGGAGCGGTGATGTGCACCTTGCGCTTGTCGATCGAGCCGATGCCTGCGGCGGAGACGGCCTCGGCCACGTCGGCCGGCTTGACCGAACCGAACAGACGACCCTCGGCGCCGGCCTTGACCGACAGGCGAACCCGTCCGGCCTCGAGCTTCGCCTTGAGGTCCTTGGCCTCGTCGAGGTCGTGGATCGCGCGGGCCTTGCGGGCCGCCTGGATCGACTCGACCTGCTTGGCACCGCCACGGGTCCACGCCACGGCGTAGCCCTGCGGGATGAGGTAGTTACGGGCGTACCCGTTCTTGACCTCGATGACGTCGCCTGCGCTACCGAGCCCGGCGACCTCGTTCGTGAGAATCAGCTTTGCCATGTCGGTACCCCTCAGCGGCCAGCGCCAGCGTAGGGCAGGAGCGCCATTTCGCGCGCGTTCTTGATCGCCTTGGCGATCAGACGCTGCTCCTGCACCGAGACACCGGTGATACGACGGGCGCGGATCTTTCCACGCTCCGAGATGAACTTGCGAAGCGTGGCGACGTCCTTGTAGTCAATGACGCCCACGCGGATGGACTTCGCGGGAGCGGCGTTCTTCGCGCCCTTCCGCGGCTTGCGGCGGTCGCCGCTCGACTTTCCAGCCATGAGTTTTCCTTACGAGATGAGTTCGGATGCCTGCGGCATCCGCAGTTCTTAGAACGGGGTGTCGTCGCCGAAGCTGCCCGGAGTGCTCCAGGCGTCGGCGCTCGACGAGCCGGGGGTCGACCACGGCTCTTCCGAGACCTGCTGCTGCGGACGGGACTGCCCGCCGCCGAAGTTGCCACCGCCACCGGCTCCGCCGGTGGACGCTGCGCGCGTGACCTGAGCGGTCGCGTACCGGAGCGAGGGGCCGATCTCATCGACCTCGAGCTCGATCGAGACGCGGTTGTTGCCGTCCCGATCCTGGTACGAACGCTGACGCAGACGACCCTGGGCGATGACGCGCATGCCCTTGGTCAGCGAGCCCGCCACGTGCTCGGCGAACTCGCGCCAGACCGAGGCGCGGAGGAACAGCGCTTCGCCGTCCTTCCACTCGTTCGCCTGACGGTCGAAGGTGCGCGGGGTCGAGGCGATGGTGAAGTTCGCCACCGGCAGCCCGTTCTGCGTGTAGCGCAGCTCGGGGTCGGCGGTGAGGTTTCCCACCACGGTGATGACGGTTTCGCCGGCCATGGCGCTTACGCCTTCGCAGCCTTGGGCTTGCGAGCAGCCTTCTCAGCGGCGCGCTTGGCCTCTGCGGCGACCATGGCCTGGGCCTCTTCGGCGCGCAGGACCTTGGTGCGGAAGACGAGCTCGCTCAGCTTGAGCTGGCGGTCCATCTCCTGCGTGGCCTCGCTGGTCGCGGTGAAGTTGACGACGGCGTAGATGCCCTCGGTCTTCTTGTTGATCTCGTAGGCGAAACGGCGCTTGCCCCAGATGTCGACCTTGTCGATCGAGCCACCATCGTTAGTGATGACCTTCAGGAACTTGTCGAGGTTGGGGGCAACCTGTCGCTCGTCCAGCTCAGGGGTCAGAATGACCATGAGCTCGTACTGGTGCGTCACTTACCCACCTCCTTCGGACTAGAACGGCTCCCGGGACTGTCCCGGAAGCAGGAGGGTGTGTTGCACGTCATCCGCGCCTTCAGCAGAAGCGCCGCCGGGCAGACAACCACAACAGTCTAGCGGATGACGAGGCCGTGCCTCTGCACAGGTTCGGCCAGCGGCGACGGAGCGAGCGTGAAGTCGCTCGCGTCGTCCCGCCATTCCCTGCCGTCGGATGCCGCGCGGCGGCGCTTCCTGGCCAGCAGGGCCGCCGCGACCGGAGCGCCGACGAACCCGGCGATGGCGCCCGTGACCGTGCGGTCCTCGGCGCCGAGCACGCTCTTGCGGTGCCAGGCCGCGTGCAGCGCCCCGCCGCGCGGGCGCGGCACGGTGCGCGCGGGCAGCAGTCCCCGGCGGCGCAGTGCCACCAGGTCGCGCACCTCGTCCCACCAGATCGACTCGTCCGGCCGGTGGAAGTAGTTGGCGGCCGCCCACAGGGCATCCGGATGCCGGAACCGACGCGCGATCACGTCCTCGGCCGAGCCCGTCAGCTCGCTGCCCTCGAAGACCTTGTTGAGCAGTTCGGGCCGCACCCCGAACTCGTCCAGCACGATGACCGGCACTCCGTACCCGAGTGCTTCGATCGCCGCAGTCGAGCTGACCGTGACCAGTCCCTGCGCGGTGACGAGCGCCTCCGCCATCGGCGCGTACGAGAGCACGAGGTTCTCCGGCGCGTCCTCGAGCAGGTCGGTGTACGGGTCGCGCTCCTCGTGCGTCTCGACCTCGCCGGGACGGGAGCGCAGCTTCACGACCACGCGCCTGCTCGGATCGGCCACGGCGGCGAGACGCAGGATCTCAGCCATCCGGCGACGCTCCTCGTGCGCGGCAGGGACGAGGGCCTGAGCCGCGAAGACGAGATCCGTGCCAGGACCGTTCAGCAGCTCGGCCTCGGTGCCGCGCAGCGGCGAGCGCGGAGCGCCCTCGACGGCGGCATCCGCATCCGGCACGTACGGCAGCGTCGCCAGCGCGATCGGGACCGTGACGCCGATCCGGCGGCCGAGCCGGGAGTACGCGGCGACCTCGCGGCGCGAGTGCACGACCACCAGGTCGGTGTGCCGGCGGTACTCGAGCGCGCCGCGCAGCGCCGGGATCGACATGCCGGGCAGGCCGCTCACGACGATCGGACGCTCGGCGAGACGGTCGATCTCGCGGCCCATCAGCCGCACGAACGGTGCGCGACCGGCCAGCACCACCACGTCGGGGCGGTCGCGGGCCAGCCACGACGCGACATCCGCATGCGCGATGCGGGTCACCGATCGGGCATCCTCGGCGAAGCGGGTGCCGGCCAGCGCGGCATGCTTCTGCGCATCGCTGACGACCAGCGGGGTGCGCACCAGCAGCATGTGCTGGCTGATGTCGGGCACCCGGTCCAGCAGCGCGGCCGACCACTTCACGAACGAGTCCGCGTCGGCGATCGCCACCACCCGCAGTCGCGGGGCCCGGCTGCCGGGGTAGGTCATGCTCCCACGCGCCTCAGCTTCGCCATCGGAGCGAGTTCGCCCGGGTAGACGCGCTTGACGCCGTCGCCGAGCGCCTCCTCGATGACGCGGATGTCGCGGACGAGGCGCTCGAAGCCGCCCGGCTCGAGCGAGGCGGCGTGGTCGGAGCCCCACATCGCGCGGTCCAGCGTGATGTGGCGCTCGACGGCCACGGCGCCCAGGGCGACGGCGGCGAGCGAGATCTGCAGGCCGCGCTCGTGACCGGAGTAGCCGACCGGCACACCGGCGTAGCGGTCGCGGAGCGTGCTGATCATCTTCAGGTTCGCCTCGCCCGGCTCCATCGGATACGTCGACGTGGCGTGCATGAGGATCGTGCGGTCGGTGCCGAGGGTGTCCAACGCCCGGTCGATCTGCTCCGTCGTCGACATGCCGGTGGAGAGGATGACGGGCTTGCCGGTCTCGCGCAGGGCGAGCAGCAGCTCGGTGTCGGTCAGGCTCGCCGAGGCGACCTTGTGCGCGACGACACCCAGATCCTCGAGGAACTCGACGCTCGGCAC
>JAITUD010000329.1 GCA_031286555.1 Microbacterium sp.
GGAGCTCGCCGCCCTCGAGGACCCGAAGGCGCGCGCCGTCAACGAGCGGCACGGCGATGACCACGGCGTGAACCTCACGAAGCTGCGCGGCGTCGCGAAGGCCGCCGGAACCTCGCCGCAGCTGTCCCGCGGACTGTGGACGACCGGTGACACGGCCGCCCGCCTGGTCTCGCTGCTGATCGTGAAGCCGAAGGAGTTCTCGGCCGATGACCTCGACCGCATGATGCGCGAGGCGAACGGCCCGAAGGTCTCGGACTGGCTCGTCAACTACATCGTGAAGAAGTCGCCGCTGGCCGAGGAGATGCGGCAGCGCTGGTTCGACGACGCAGACCCGGATGTCGCGGCATCCGCCTGGTCTCTCACCTCGACGCGCGTGATGAAGAACCCTGACGGGCTCGACCTCGACGCGCTGCTCGATCAGATCGAGCGCGAGCTGAAGGACGCTCCCGAGCGTCTGCAATGGGCGATGAACGAGACCCTCGCCTACCTCGGCATCTACGACGCGTCGCGTCGGGCGCGGGCCCTGGAGATCGGCGAGCGCCTGCAGGTGCTCGCCGACTATCCGACTCCGCCGAACTGCACGAGCCCGTTCGCGCCGAGCTGGATCGCGGAGATCGTACGGCGGCGCGAGGGCTGATCGGGTTCTGATCCGCGACGGTCAGGGATGCCGGCCGCCGAGACGCCCCTCGAGCACCTCGGACCAGGCCGACCGCAGAGCCGCCTCGGTGGCACCGCGCACGACCGTGTCCTCCAGGAACGGGGACAGCTGCACCGACCTCGGCCCGGGTCCGAGCAGTCCCAGTCGCCGCTCCAGCGCGGCGGTGAGCGTCTCGCCTCCCCTGGCCATCCCTCCGGTGATGAACACGTCGTGCAGATCGAGGGCCAGCAGCACGGGCGCCAGGGCAGCCGCGACTACGCCCGCGACCTCGTCGAGGATCGCTGCGGCCTCGGCGTCGCCTCGGGCCACGGCATCGAAGAGACCGATGATCCCCTGCCCCCGAGCCGCGACCTCGCTCACACGATTCGCGCCCACGACCTGCTCGAGCTGCGACGGCGATCCGGACCATGGATCCACAACGGGCAGTCCGCCGAGCTCGCCCGCCGCGCCGGCCGGTCCGCGGTAGAGCCGGCCGTCGAGCACCAGGCCGGCCCCGAGCCGCTCGCCCCATTGCACGGTCAGGAACGATGCGGGCGCCCCGTCCAGCCGTGTCATCGCCATCGCGGCCAGGTCGGCGTCGTTGTCGAGATCGACGCCGCGCACTCCCCGACCCAGCTCATCGGTGAGATCCAGCTCGGTGAGCGCACGGATCCCGCGCACCTCCCGCACCCGACCGGCCCCGCGATCGATCATCCCGACCGCGCCGACCGTCATCCGCAGGACGTCTTCGCGTGCGAGTCCTGCTTCGGTGAGGACTGCATCGATGTTCGCGTTAGCAAGCGCCAGAAGGGCGTCTCCGTCGCGCAGATCGTGCGCCTCGCTCCGCCTCGCGAGCACCTCGCCTGCGGCATCCGCCAGTTCGACGACGATGCGATGGAGGCCGAGGTCGAGCCCGATGACGTGCACGCGCGACGGGTCGATGCCGTACCGAAGGGCCGGTCGCCCCAGGGCGCCCTCGGGTGCGTGCCGAGACACCCAACCGTCGCGCTCCAGCGCGTCGACGATGGTCGCGACGGTGGCCCGGGTGAGCGCCGTCTCCGCGGCGACCTCGGCGATGCGCATCGGACGATCGGCCGCGCGCAGCGTGCCGAGCACGAGACCCGTGTTCTGACGCTTCAGTCGTGCCGTGCCGACGATCGTGGATTCCATGCGCCCCCGTTCTGGGAAGACTTTAGCGACCTCTTTACGATAAGACCTTGCGTAAGTGGAGCGCGCGCGGGATCATGGCAGCGCAAACACTGCATTCCGCGGTGTTTCTCCCCTTGGCGAAAGGCCCGATGATGCACCCCACGCCCCGAAGACTCCGACGAACCGCTCTGTCGCTGGCGGCCTGCGCCACCGCAGCCGTCCTGATACTGACCGGAACCACCGCGGCGAACGCGGACGCACCTGCCCGGTTCGCAAAACTCAACGTGCCCGCGCAGACCGCCGCGGGCTTCGACTCCGCACGCGCATCGCTCGAGCGCCTGCTCGGCCGCAACGCCGGCGGCTTCGACCTCGTCGCCCTGCGCGACGAGGGCGCCGATCGCTACGAGATCACCAGCAAGCGCAATCACGTGAGGATCGCCGCGACCGATCCGGCGACCGCCGTCAGCGCGGTGAACGCCTACCTCGGCACCATCGGCCAGTCCATCTCCTGGAACCAGCACAACGTCGACGAGTCGGCCCCGCTCCCCCTGCCTGCGAAGAAGCTCTCGGCCGAGGCGAACGTGTCGCACCGCTACTACGGCAACGACACCGAGGACGGATACACCGGCGCCTATCGCAGCTGGTCGGAATGGGAGCGCGAGATCGACGAGCTCGCCGCGCTCGGCTTCAACGAGCTGTTCATGCCGGTCGGATCGGAGGCTGTCTACGCCGAGGTGCTGCAGCAGTTCGGCTACACGGACGCCGAGGCCCGCGCATGGATCCCGCTGCCGTCGCACCAGCCCTGGTGGCTGCTGCAGAACATGTCGGCATACCCGGAGGGCACCAGCGACGCGCTTCTCGCAGAGCGCGCGGAGCTGGGGCGCAAGATCGCCGATCGCCTGCGCGAGCTCGGGATGACCCCGGTGCTCCCCGGCTACTTCGGCACCGTTCCCGCAGACTTCGCCGACCGCAACGCCGATGCCCGAGTCGAACCGCAGGGCGGATGGACCGGCTACCAGAGGCCGGGCTGGCTCGACCCGAACAGCGCGGCCTTCCCGAAGGTGGCATCGGCCTTCTACGAGACCTCCGACCGGATCCTCGGCGCCTCCGACGCATACAAGATGGACGTCCTGCACGAGGGCGGCAAGCGCGGCTCGGTCGACGTGCCCGCGGCCACGCGCGCCATCGAGAAGGCGCTGCAGACCGCGCACAAGGGCGCGACCTGGGTGCTGCTCGGCTGGCAGAACAACCCGCCGGCGGATGTCGCCGCGGCGGTCGACCCGGCGACGACGTTCATCGTGGACGGACTCTCGGACCGCTACGACGATCGCGGTGGCCTGGAGAAGCAGTGGAGCGGAGTGCCCTACGCCTTCGGCACGATCTGGAACTTCGGCGGGCACACGACGATGGGCGCAGAACTGACCACCTGGAATCAGCGCTACTACGACTGGCTGAACAAGGACGGCAGCAAGGTCGACGGCATCGCCGCCATGCCCGAGGGAGGCCTCAACAACCCCGTCGCCCTGGACTTCTTCGCCGGCCTCGCCTGGCGCTCCGGCCCGGTCGACGTGGACGCCTGGTTCGATCAGTGGACCCAGCGCCGCTACGGCGTCGACGACCCCGACCTGAAGGCCGCCTGGCGCATCCTCGCCGAGACCGCGTACACGCTGCCGGACAACCCGAGCTACAGCGAGGCGCAGGACGGCCTGTACGGCGCGAAGCCGTCTCTCAGCGCCTCCCGCGCGGCATCCTGGTCGCCGGGCTCCTTCGCCTACGACCCGGCCCGCTTCGCGGAGGCGCTGGACCACCTGCTCGCCGGGGCGTCGAAGGTGCGCGACTCGGCGACGTACCGGTACGACCTGATGGATGTCTCGCGGCAGGTGACCTCGAACACCTCTCGACTGCTGCTTCCGCAGCTGCAGGAGGCGTACGGGATGCGCGACCGCGAGCAGTTCACGGCGCTCAGCGAGAAGTGGCTGTCGAACATGGACCTGCTCGACGAGATCGTCGGCACCCAGCCGCAGATGCTGCTGGGCCGCTGGATCGCGGATGCCAGGGCGACAGCAGCGGATGACGCAGAGGCAGACCGGCTGGAGTACGACGCCAGGGCGATCGTCTCCACCTGGGGTGCCCGCAACGCCGTCGACGGCGGGCTGAACGACTACGCCAACCGGGAGTGGCAGGGCCTGGTCGGCACCTACTACAAGGACCGCTGGTCGCGCTTCTTCCAGAGCATCCAGACGTCGTTCGACACCGGCAGGGCACCGGCGTCCATCGACTGGGCGGCGGTGGGCGCCGAGTTCACCGGCTCGACCGACACGTCGTCGTTCCGCACCGAACCGACCGGCGACATCGTCGCCCTCGCGGCCGAGGCGCAGGCCGCGAACAGGGCGACTGCGCGGGAGCTCCCCGCACCGCCTGCGGCGGGCACGCATTACCTGTCCGACCTGCGATTCGCAACGGCCTCGATCAACCCGTCCTACGGCCCGATCGAGCGCGACACCGAGATCGGTGAGGCCGCCGCGGGCGACGGCGCTCCGATCCGCCTCGCCGGCGTGCAGTACGACAAGGGCCTCGGCACGAACTCACCGACGACGATCGAGTTCAACCTCGGTGCACAGTGCACGGCGTTCCGAGCGATGGTCGGAATCGACGACATCATGAACAAGGCCGGCGCATCGCCGAACGTCATCTTCCGCGTGTATGCGGACGACGAGCTGCGCTTCGACAGCGGCGCGATGACGAAGGGGCTGGCCAAGGAGGTCGCGCTCGACGTCACCGGAGCGAAGATCCTGCGACTCGTGGTCGACCCGAACGCCGCCGGCTCGCCCGCCGGCCAGGCCGAGTGGTGGGATCGGGCGGACTGGGCCGACGCTCAGGTGACCTGCGGCTGACCGCCTCGCATGAGAATGCCCTCCTCTTCGATGCGGGGAGGGCATTCCCGTGCTCAGAGCACGCGCAGCGGCGAGCGCACCTCAGAGGGGCGGGACACGTCGGGGGCGAGGATCGCGAGCAGGCGCACGAGCGTCGACATCCACAGCAGCGCGAGGCCGACCACGATCGCCTCCAGCGCGGTGACCGGGAACAGGCGCACGGCGAACGACAGCACGACCGCGAGGACGACCAGCGCGACAACCGCGACCGTCGTGGCGCGCAGCGTGCGGGAGCACTCCTTCGGCAGCACCAGCGCCGTGGCGACGGCGGCGGCCACGAACAGCACGAGCGCCGCGGTCGCGGCGATGAAGTGCGCGGTGGGCCCCAGCGTGATCGGCAGCAGCCCGACCGCGGCGAGCGCGGCACCGGCCAGCGCCCAGGCGAGCACGACGAGCGCGATCCTGCGCAGTGCGCCGTCGCCGAGAAGCCGGTGCAGGTCGCGGCCGATGTACGAGCCGACCGTCGCGATCAGCAGGCCGGCGACCCCGAGCGTCCCGTTGAACGCCCAGGCGCCCGCGCCTCCGCCGAGCTGCGAGAAGTTCTTCTGCCACCAGAGCGGATCGGCCGCGGTGATCATCGCGAACATCGTGCCGATGACCAGGAACCCGAACAGCAGCGCCGCAAGGTCGGTGGTCCGCAGACCGACACCGGCGGCGAAGGCCAGTCGGCCGCCGACGGCGGATGCCACGCCGATGAACACCCCGCCGGCGAGCGGCA
>JAITUD010000479.1 GCA_031286555.1 Microbacterium sp.
CGCTCCCGGCCGCTGGGCATCCTCGGCGCCGGTCTGCTGTTCGGCGCGTTCAAGACCGGTGGCTTCACGATGCAGGCCTCGCAGGGAGTGCCCATCGAGATCGTGCTGGTCGTGCAGTCCCTGATCGTGCTCTTCATCGCGGCCCCGCCGCTGGTGCGGGCGATGTTCGGACTGCCGCAGCCCGGCAAGCCGACCCGCAAGCAACGTCGCATCGCGAAGAAGGAGGCGTCGGCATGACCGCGCAGACGCTCGACGCAGAGCCCCGCACCATCGCGGTGATCTCCTGGAAGACGCCGGTCATCCTCGGCGTCATGACGGTGCTGTTCGCGCTGCTTCCGCTGCTCGCGCCTCGTCCGGGGGACGCGACGTTCCGGTTCAGCGCCGGGTACGAGAAGATCGCGGTCCCCGAGCTCGTCGTGCCGGGCACGGCGACCGCCTGGGTCGCCGTGGTGATCGCCGCGGTGATCACCGTGATCTCGTTCCTGCGCGCGTCGCAGCGCCGCACGACGCCGCTGTGGCTGATCGCGATCTACGTGATCGCCCTCGTGTTCGGCTTCCTGGCCTGGGCGGCCGCGGGCAGCTCCGGAACGCTGCCGATGATCGGCCTGCTGGCCGGTGCCGTGGCCCTGGCGACTCCGCTGATCTTCGGCGCCCTGGGCGGCGTGATCGGCGAGCGCGCGGGCGTGGTGAACATCGCCATCGAGGCCCAGCTGCTCGCCGGCGCGTTCTGCGCGGCGATCGTCGCCTCGATCACCGGCACCCCGTGGGCGGGTCTCATCGCCGCGATGGCGGCCGGTGTGCTGGTCGCCCTCGTGCTGGGCGTCTTCGCGATCACCTACTTCGTCGACCAGGTCATCGTCGGTGTGGTGCTGAACGTGCTGGTGATCGGCCTGACCACCTTCCTGTTCCGGCAGGTGCTCGCGCCGAACCAGGCGACGATGAACACCGTCACGCCGTTCAAGCCGATCTCGATCCCGCTGCTCAGCGAGATCCCGGTGATCGGACCGATCCTGTTCCGGCAGACGATCGTCGTGTACATGATGTACCTGGTGGTCTTCATCGTCTGGTACGGGATGTACCGCACCCGTTGGGGGCTGCGCATGCGCGCGGTCGGTGAGCACCCGCAGGCAGCCGACACGGTGGGCATCAACGTGGCGCGCACGCGCTACATGAACGTGCTGATCGCCGGCGCGATCGCCGGTATGGGCGGCGCGTTCTACACCCTCGTCTCGGTGCCGAGGTTCAACCCCGAGATGACGGCGGGTGCGGGCTTCATCGCCCTGGCCGCGGTGATCTTCGGAAAGTGGGATCCGATCAAGGCCACTCTGGCCGCGCTGCTGTTCGGCTTCGCGACGAACCTGCAGAGCGTGCTGAGCGTGATCGGCTCGCCCGTGCCGAGCCAGTTCATGCTGATGCTGCCGTACATCGTGACGATCTTCGCCGTCGCCGGTCTGGTCGGGCGCTCGCGTCCGCCGGCAGCGGATGGCGATCCGTACATCAAGTCCTAGGAGGACGGAACGAGATGACCGACATCGACTGGGACGACCTGCGACAGGTCGCGACCGAAGCGATGCAGAAGGCGTACGCGCCGTACTCGCGATACAAGGTGGGCGCCGCGGCGCTCGTCGACGACGGGCGCGTGGTCGCCGGATGCAACGTCGAGAACGCCTCCTATGGCGTGACGTTGTGCGCGGAGTGCGCGATGGTCGGCGACCTGTACATGTCCGGCGGCGGAAAGCTGGTCGCGTTCGTGTGCGTGAACGTGGACGGGAAGACGATCATGCCGTGCGGCCGCTGCCGTCAGCTGCTCTCCGAGCACGCGACACCGGGGATGCTGCTCGAGACGGTGGCCGGCATCCGCACGATCGACGAGGTGCTGCCCGACCGGTTCGGTCCCGCCGATCTGGAGGAGCTCCGATGAGCGCTGTCGAGCCCTTCGACGCCGTCGACGTCATCCGTGCGAAGCGCGACGGCGGGGCCGTCCCCGAGGACGCGCTGCGCTGGATGGTCGACGCCTACACGCGCGGCTACGTCTCCGACGCGCAGATGGCCTCCTTCGCGATGGCCGTGTTCCAGCGCGGCATGGAGCGCGACGAGATCCGGGTGCTCACCGACGCGATGATCTCCACGGGGGAGCGGATGAGCTTCGCCTCGCTCGGCAAGCGCACCGTGGACAAGCACTCGACCGGTGGCGTGGGCGACAAGATCACCCTGCCGCTGGCCCCGCTGGTCGCCGTGTTCGGCGTGGCCGTGCCTCAGCTCTCCGGCCGCGGCCTCGGCCACACCGGCGGCACGCTGGACAAGCTCGAGTCGATCCCCGGATGGCGCGCCGCGCTGTCGAACGAGGAGATGTTCGCGCAGATGAAGTCCGACGTCGGCGCGGTGATCTGCGCCGCGGGCTCCGGTCTCGCCCCGGCGGACAAGAAGCTCTATGCGCTGCGCGACGTCACCGGCACGGTCGAGGCGATCCCGCTGATCGCCTCGAGCATCATGTCCAAGAAGATCGCCGAGGGAACCGACGCGCTCGTCCTGGACGTGAAGTTCGGCTCCGGCGCGTTCATGCAGGACATCGACCGCGCCCGCGAGCTGGCCCGCACGATGGTGGCGCTCGGCACCGACTCGGGCGTCGCCACGACCGCGCTGCTCACCGACATGAACGTGCCTCTCGGCCTGGCTATCGGCAACGCCAACGAGGTGCGCGAGTCGGTCGAGGTGCTCGCCGGCGCCGGCCCCGCCGACGTGCGGGAGCTGACGGTGGCGCTGGCGCGTGAGATGCTCGCGCTGGCCGGTCAGCCGGATGCCGACGTCGAGGCGGCTCTGGATGACGGCCGAGCGATGGACCAGTGGAAGGCCATGATCCGAGCGCAGGACGGCGATCCGGATGCCGCGCTGCCGACCGCGCGCGAGACGCATGTCGTCACCGCGCCCGAGTCCGGCGTCGTGACCCGCATGGAGGCGCTGCCGTTCGGCATCGCCGCCTGGCGCCTCGGTGCCGGTCGTGCGCGGGCGGAGGATCCGGTGATCCACGCCGCGGGCATCGACCTGCACGTCAAGCCGGGCGAGAGCGTGGCAGCAGGACAGCCGGTGTTCACGCTGTCCGCCGAGGACCCGGCGCGGTTCGCCCGCGCCCTGGAGGCGCTGGACGGCGCCTGGGCCGTCGGGGCCGAGGCCCCGGCATCCGGCCCGCTGGTGCGCGAGCGCATCACCGCCTGAACCGAACGCATCCCTGGAGGGACGACGACATGACCATCGATCAGAACGGTGACGCCCGCGTGCAGGGCGCCTCGCTGCGCGGCCTGCCCAAGGTCTCGCTGCACGATCACCTCGACGGCGGTGTGCGCCCAGAGACGATCCTCGAGCTGGCGGATGCGCATGGCGTGAGCGCACCGGCATCCGATGCCGTCGCGCTGCGACGCTGGATCTCGAAGCAGAGCGACTCGGGGTCGCTGCCGAAGTACCTCGAGACGTTCGCGCTGACCACCGCGGTCATGCAGAGTGCCGACGCGCTGGCCCGTGTGGCGCGCGAGTTCGTCGCCGATCTGGCCGCGGACGGCGTGATCTACGGCGAGGTGCGCTGGGCACCCGAGCAGCACCTCGCGGGAGGGCTGTCCCTCACCGACGCGGTCGACGCCGTGCAGCGCGGCATCGAGGAGGGCGAGGACGCGGCGGAGGCCGGGGGCCACAGCATCCGCGTCAGCCAGATCCTGTCCGCGATGCGGCAGGCCGACCGCACGCGTGAGATCGCCGAGCTCGCGGTGTCGTATCGCGGTCGCGGCGTCGTCGGCTTCGACATCGCCGGACCCGAGGACGGATTCCTTCCCGCCGCGCACCGCGACGCCTTCGACTACCTGGCCGGGGAGTTCTTCCCGGTGACCGTGCACGCCGGCGAGGGGGCAGGACCCGCGTCCATCCGATCGGCGCTGCTGGACGGCCGTGCGCTGCGACTCGGGCACGGCGTGCGCGTCGCCGAGGACCTGCAGGTCATCGACCACGAGGGCGACGAGGTGCAGGTGCAGTTCGGCGACCTCGCTCGCTGGGTGCGCGACCGCGAGATCCCGCTCGAGCTGTCGCCGTCGTCGAACCTGCAGACCGGGGCTTCGGCGCTGTGGGGCGACGACCTGGCCGATCACCCGTTCGATCTGCTCTACCAGCTCGGCTTCGCGGTGACCGTGAACACCGACAACCGCACCATGAGCGGCACGTCGCTGACGCGCGAGCTGGCGCTGCTGGTCGATGCGTTCGGCTACGACCTGGAGGATCTGGAGACCTTCCAGTTCAACGCCGCCTCGGCCGCGTTCCTCCCGGTCGAGGAGCGCGAGGAGCTCGTGGAGATCATCGCGGAGGGCTTCGACCGCTGAGTTCTGCCAGCGCCGCTCTGCTCGATCGCACACGACCCCGGTGAGGTTTCCGTCACCGGGGTCGTGTGCTGTGGAAGCGCTCAGTCGTCCTGACCGGCGACGAACCTGACCGTCTTCGTCTCCGAGCGGTTGCCGTACATGTCGACAGCGGTCACGTCGGCGATGTACTCGGTGCCCTTCGTGAGCGTCAGGAGCGGAGCATCCGCCTGCCGCCCGTTGCGGATCGCGAGGGGGATCTCGAGGATGCTCGGGCGCGGGGCCATCTGGAAGTCGGCGAGCACCTTGGCGCCGGCGCGGATCGGCAGCGCCGCTGCGCCGGTGGCGGCGTCGCGCACGCGCACGTCGTAGCCGTAGACCGACTCGTCGTCCGTCGCGGCGGTGACGCGCAGCACGTCCCGGCCGCCTGCGTCGACCACATGCTTCGGCTTGCGCGTGAGCACGGGCGCCACGGCGTCGCGGGCGGCGGAGGTGTAGTCGAAGTTCGCACGCACCTCGTCCGCGGTGTCGCCCACGAGGCGCACCGTCCAGGTGGGGCCGGCGAGCGTGCCGGCGCTGACGAACGGGAAGGAGGCCTGGTACGTGCCCCACTTTCCGTTCGTGTACGTGCGCTCGTTCTCGGCGGCGAAGTTGATGCGCTCGATCTCGGTGCGGTCTCCGTAGACCTCGACGTGCAGCGCCTGCGCTGTGGGAATGGTGTACTCGTCCCACAGCGCGTCGCCGTAGACCTGATAGGCGTCGTGCGGGGTCTCGGTGTACGACATCGAGCCGTCGTTGACTGCGGTGAAGGCGCCCTGCCAGATCGAGCGCTCGTCGTTCAGGTTCAGGTGCGAGTGACCTGAGAAGTACACGACCTGCGGGTGCTGTGCGAGGTCGGCGGTGAGCGCGGGGTTCGACGACTGTGCGCCATCGTGCACGGTGCTGGCGGTGGGACGGTGTCCGATGACGAAGACCGGCTTGCTGAGCGCCTCCGGGCGCGCCGACAACTCGGTGAGGCGGGTCTGCAGCCACTTGCGCTGTGCACCCGAGTAGCGCTCGGTGTCGATCACGAGGAAGGTGTGGTCGCCGATGGTGCGTTCGTAGTATCCGCCGGCGGAGTTGGGGAACCAGTCGCCGTAGTACTTCGCCATGTCGGCGTTCCCCACGTCGTGGTTGCCGTGCGACATGAGCACCGGGGTGTCCTCGATGCCGAGACGGGTCATGTTCTCGTCGAAGATCGTCTTCACGACTCGGTGGTCAGGTGCCGTGCTGCCGTCGTTGTCGTTGATCTGGTCGCCGTTCGCGACGATCAGATCGGGATCGGGGTCGATCGCCGCGAGTGTGTCGAAATGGCTCGCCCAGATACCGCGGTTCTTGTCGCTGAGCGATGAGGTGTGCACGTCGCTCATCACGAAGAACGACAGCAGCGGCTTCTCATCGCGCTTGACGATGTATCCCTCGATCTCGGCGGGCGAGACGCGGTCGCCCTTGAGGGTGACGGCGGCGAGGTCGGTCGTCTCGTCGATGACGATCGGCCTCTTGTACAGCGGGCTCTGGCGGGTGGGCGTCGAGCCGTCGAGTGTGTAACGGATCTGCGTGCCGGCCGGGGCGGTGAGCTCGACGGTGGTGGGCCCGGCGAACCGGCCTCCGTGCTGGCTGAAGACCGGCGCGGGCAGGTCTTCGGCGGCACTGACGACGCTCGCATCGGCAGCGCCGGGCAGTGCCATGGCCGTGGCGACGGCGGCCAGGGCGCACGCCCCAGCGATCTTTCGCTTCATCACTTCTCTCCAAGTTGTCTATCTATCTCGCCCGAGTTTGGGCGTGATAGGCACATTAGGCATCCGACTGGGCCGGGCGGCGACGAAGAGGGGAACGTCAAGAGAACAGGCTGCGCCATCCGGGCGATCACGGGCGCGGAGTTGTGAATACAAGGTGAACGACGCCACGCGCGGCAGGGGAGCCGGGGCGGTGCCCCAGAATCGAAGGATGCATCGGATCGCGATCGTCGGCGCCGTCTCCTGGAACACTCTCGTGCTGCTCGATGAGCTGCCGGAACCCGTGCCGCACATGCAGTACGCGCTGGACGACTGGCAGACTCTCGGCGGCACCAGCGCCGGCAAGGCTCTCGCGCTGACCGCGCTGGGCGACCGGGTGCTTCTGCGTGCCGGCGTCGGGGCCGACGCGGAGGGCGGGCGGATCCGCGCGGCGTTGACCGGCGCTGGTGTCGATCCGTCGGCGCTCGTCCCGGCTGACCGGTCCGAGCGGCATCTGAATCTGATGACGCAGGCGGGGGAGCGGGTCTCGCTCTACCTCGCCAGCCCGGAGGTCACCGCCGAGGAGGATCCTGCGTCTCTCGACGAGTTCTTCGCCGGCGCCGAA
>JAITUD010000013.1 GCA_031286555.1 Microbacterium sp.
CGGCTTCCCCTGGACGATCGGCGCGATCGGGCTCGTCACCAACTCCGAGCTCATCCAGAAGGCCGGGATCGACGAGTTCCCCGTGACCGTCGACGAGTACGAGGGCGCGCTGAAGAAGCTCAAGGGCCTCGGCAACGGCGTCATCCCCTACGCCGCCTCGACCAAGGCCGCGCAGCTGAAGGACATCCTGATCTGGATGGAGACCTTCGGCAGCCCGCTGGTCAAGGGCGGCAAGGTCACCATCGGCGACGACGCCAGCGTCGAGGCCGTCACCTGGTACAAGTCGCTGTACGACCAGGGCCTCATCGCCGCCGACGTCGACCGCTTCGACGCCCGCTCGCTGTTCTCGCAGGGCCGCGCCGCGATCTACGACGACGCGCCCGTGGGCCGCAACACGGTCGTGAAGGACTCCCCGGACAAGAAGCTCGGCGAGAAGATCCTGTCGGAGTCGCGCCCGGTGCTGAAGAAGGGCGACACCCCGCGCGCCCTGGTGTGGGGCGGCGCGATCGTCGTGGTCGGCGGCGCCGGAGACGACGCCACCGGCACGGCCGCGGACTTCGGCCAGTGGTCCACCAGCGATCTGGATGCCGTGCTCGGCGACTATGCGGTGCGCGGTCTGCCGCCCGTCACCGAGGAGGCGCAGACCTCTGACGCCGTCACCTCGGATGCCTTCGGCGCGCGCTTCGCGGAGAAGGTCACCGCGACCGCGACGGTGAACCCGTTCTGGCAGTACCCCGAGTACGCCCAGGTCGAGACCGTCGTCGCCGAGCGCGTGCAGGCGGTGCTGGTCGGCAGCCAGAGCCCGAAGGACGCGATGGCCGCCGCCGGCGAGGCCGCGCAGAAGCTGATCGGCTGATGGTCGCCCCGATCGGGCGCAGGGCCCTGGGCATCGCGACGGCGGGCGTCGCCGCGGTGATGGTCGCCGCCCTGGCACCGGCGGCGAGCGCCGCCGTGCACCCCACGACGGTCGAGACGGTCCCGGTGACGGTCGACGGATCCAACCAGTCCGGCTGGTGGAACCCGCTGGCCGTCGTCGGCGACACCACCTACTTCGCGTACAACGTCCCGGCGGGGACGAACCGCCACCAGGTGCATCTGGCCGCCCGCTCCGCCGACGGCGAGTGGACGTCCGGATGCCTGCGCCTCGCCACCGGCGCATGCGCCGACTATCTGAACGACAACGGTCACAACCAGCCCTCGATCGCGGTCGACGGCGCGGGCGACATCCACGTGTTCGCATCGATGCATCACGAGGACTGGAACTACTTCCGCTCCGCCGTGCCCGGCGACGTCACGTCGCTGGTCGAGGTCAGCGCGGAGATGCCGGATCAGGGATCGACGATCTCGTACCCGATCACCTCGGTCGGCCCGGACGGCGACGTGTGGCTGATGGTGCGCACCGGTCCGGACGCGCTGGCTCGTCGCGACGGCGTGCTGTACCGCTACGACCTGGATGCCGGAACCTGGGCGCGCGAGACGGTCGTCGCATCGGCGACCAACTACTCGGTGTACCCCGATGACCTCACGGTCGACGAGTCCGGCCAGGTGCACCTGCTCTGGGAGTGGCACTCCTGGGCGGCGGGCGCCTTCCGCCACCTGGGCTCGTACGCCGTGTGGAACCCGGAGTCTAAGACGTTCAGCGACGTCGCCGGCGATGCGCTCCCCACGCCGATCCGGCCCACAACTCCCGGCCCGGTGGTGTTCCAGCCGTTCACGGACGGCGAGTCCATGGCCGAGGCCACCCCGGCCGTGCAGACCGCGAAGATGGCAGTGCAGGACGGCGTGCTGCAGGGCGTCACCTACCGCTACGCCTCGGGCGGCTCGTCCCTCTTCGATCTGAAGTGGGCGACGTGGGACGGCTCAGCCTGGAACCGCGAGACGCTCATCGACTCGGCATCGCTGGGCGCGGGCGTCGACACCCTCGCCGCGATGGATGCCACCGCCTTCGGCTCGAAGAACCGCGCCTACGGCGTGATCTCGGTCAAGGCGGGCGCCGAACTGCGCAGCCAGGTCGTGCTGTTCGAGCAGGCGAAGGGCCGCACCGGCTGGGCCGTCGAGGCGATCGGCGACCCGATGATCGGGCAGCAGCGCCTGCGAGCGGCGACCGGCGAAGCGGGCACGGATGTGCTGTACCTCAGCGCCCCGGCCACCCCCGGCGGCGGAACCCTCCGTTATGCGGCGGTCCCCCGCTCCGGTGAGAAGCGCGCGGGCGGTTCGCTCGCCGACATCCTCACCGCTCTGCGCGACGCGCAGTGATCCCCCGGCGGATGCCGCGCGCCGCGCGGCATCCGCCACCGACCCCACCCAGGAGTACCACCCCATGCGCACGCAGACCATCGAAGCCGACGTCATCGTCGTCGGAGGGGGCCTTGCCGGTGTGAGCGCCGCCGTCGCCGCAGCGCGGCTCGGCCGGCGCACCGTCCTCATCAACAACCGGCCCGTGCTCGGCGGCAACTCGTCCTCCGAGGTGCGGGTCTGGGTGTGCGGCGCGACCGCACACGGCAACCAGCGCTGGGCGCGCGAGACCGGGATCATGGGCGAGATGTTCCTGGAGAACCAGTTCCGCAATCCCGAGGGCAACCCGGTGTACTGGGACGACGTCGTACTCGACACGGTGCGCCGCGAGCCGAATCTGCAGCTGTTCCTGAACACCGAGGTGATCGAGGCGGGCGCGACCGGCCCCGACGACGACCGCCGGGTCACGTCGGTGACCGGCTGGACGATGGGCTCCGAGATCCGCACGGTCTTCCACGCCCCGATCTTCCTGGACTGCACCGGCGACGGCCTGGTGGGACGTCTCGTCGGCGCGCGGCACCGTCTGGGCAAGGAAGGTCGTGCCGAGTTCGACGAGGAGTGGGCACCCGAGGAGCCGATCCGCGAGTTCCTCGGCTCGACGCTGCTGTTCTACACGAAGGACCTCGGCCACCCGGTCAAGTTCGTCGCCCCGGAGTCGGCGAAGGACATCAGCACCACCCCGATCCCGACGACCCGCATCATCCGCAGCGGCGACAGCGGGGCGCACTACTGGTGGATCGAGTGGGGCGGTCAGCTCGACATCGTCGACGACAACGAGCGCATCCGCGATGAGCTGCGCTCGGTGATCCTCGGCATCTGGGACCACATCAAGAACTCCGGCGAGTTCGACGCCGACAATCTCACGCTGGAGTGGATCGGCAACCTGCCCGGCAAGCGTGAGTACCGCCGCTTCGTGGGCGACCACACGCTGCGTCAGCAGGACGTGCTCGACCAGGTGGAGTTCGACGACGGCGTCGGCTTCGGCGGCTGGTCGATCGACCTGCATCCCGCCGAGGGCATGTACGCCACCGGCGCCGG
>JAITUD010000076.1 GCA_031286555.1 Microbacterium sp.
ACGCAGCCGGTCTGGGCGGTCGGCTGGTGCGTCGTCATCATCGCGATCGCCGCACTCTGGGGCGCCTGGCTGTTCGGCCGGCGGCGGCGCGGGTGAGCGCTAGGCGCCGAGCCGCTTGAGCGCGGTGGTGACCGCGTACTTGGCGGATGCCGCGGCGCGGCCGACGACCTCGGCCGCGTGCGCGGCGCCGTCGGGCAGCGGCATCAGATCGATGTCGGGCGCCTGATCGCCGAACGCGTCGACCAGGAAGGGCACGAGCCAGTCGTCGACCTGCTCGAGCGGGGCGACCGAGATGCTGTAGAACCGGCGCTGGCCGTCTTCGCGGACCGTGACCAGATCGGCGTCGCGGAGCACCTTCAGGTGCTTCGAGACCGTGGGCTGGCTGACGCCCAGTTCGCTGACGATCTCGGTGACGCTGGTGCCGCCGTCATCCTCGTTCTCACGGCGCAGCAGGAGCTGGAGGATGTCGCGCCTCGTGCCGTCCGCGATCACGTCGAAGATGTCCGTCATGTGTTCAGGGTAGCCCGGTGGGTGCACCTCGCCTAGCCTTGCCAGGCCCGCGGCGCCCCACGGAGTACCATGACGGAGGTCCGGCGGGCATCGCCGCCCGGGTCGCAGACGAAGAGGGGGTCCGATGTCGAGCAGCGTGCCGGCATCCGCTTCTCGTGTCTCCCTGCGCTGGCTGGGATCGCAGCTCCGCCACTTCGTCACCTCGTCGCCGTCGCGCTTCGCGATCGTGGTGTTCGCTCTGCTGATCCTGCTCTGGACCACGCTGCTCTCGCTGCCGATCGCCTCGGCCGCGGGCACCGTCACCGCACTCAGCGATGCGCTGTTCACCGCCGTCTCGACCATCTGCGTCACCGGCCTGTCCACGGTCGACATGAGCAGCTACTGGTCGCCGTTCGGACACATCGTCATCTTCATCGGCGTGAACATCGGCGGACTGGGCGTGCTGACCCTGGCCTCTCTGATGGGCATGGTCATCTCGAAGAAGCTGGGCCTGAGCGCCAAGCTGATGGCCGCAGGCGACACCAACCCGCTCCGTGCGCACGGCGGAGCGGTCAACGAGAGTCAGACCGTGCGCCTCGGCGAGGTCGGCCAGCTGCTCACAACGGTCGCGATCTCCGCCCTCATCATCGAGATCGGCCTCGCCGTGCTGCTCTACCCGGCGCTGGTGCTGGCCGGCGTCGACCCGGTGTCCGCGCTCTGGGAGGCGCCGTACTTCGCGGCCATGTCGTTCACGAACACCGGCTTCGCGCCGAACGACGGCGGCGTCGCGGTGTTCTCCGATGACTACCTGGTGCTGATCCTGCTGATGGCCGGTGTGTTCCTCGGCAGCATCGGCTTCCCCGTCATCTACTCGCTCGCCAAGCATCACTGGCACTTCAAGCGCTGGTCGCTGCACGCGAAGCTGACCATCGTCACCACCGTGCTGCTGTTCTTCGTCGGCGCCGCCGTCTTCCTGCTGCTGGAGCACAGCAACCCGAAGACCTTCGGATCGATGGACGCCGCCGACACGACGGTCCAGGCGTTCTTCCTGTCCGCCATGACCAGATCCGGCGGCTTCAACGTCATCGACATGAACGACCTCTACGGCTCGTCGATGCTGGTCGCCTGCATGCTGATGTTCGTCGGCGGCGGCTCGGCATCGACCGCGGGCGGTATCAAGGTGACCACTCTCGCCGTGCTCGCGATCGCGGTGTGGTCCGAGGCGAAGGGCCGTCAGTCGGTTCAGGTGTTCGGCCGCCGCATCCCCAGCGATGTGCAGCGCGTGGCCCTGAGCGTCGTCGCCTGGGGCGCGACGATCGTGGCGATATCGACCGTCGCGATCACTCAGATCACCAGCGACGACGTGATCGACGTGCTCTTCGACGTGATCTCCGCGTTCGGCACGGTGGGGCTCACCTCGGGCGTCACCGAGACCCTCCCGGAGGCCGGCTCGTACATCCTCGCGGCGACCATCTTCATGGGGCGCGTTGGTACAGTGACTCTCGCCGCGGCGGTCGCCGCGACATCCCGATCGCAGCTCTACTCGCTGCCCGTGGACAGGCCGATCGTTGGTTGAGATGGTGCGGGGAGACTCCCCGGTGCTCGTCATCGGACTCGGGCGCTTCGGCGCGGCCTGCGCGGGCGAGCTGGACCGGCTCGATCGCGAGGTTCTGGCCATCGACGGCGACCTCGAGCTGGTGCAGAAGTGGTCGGAGCGCGTCACGCACACCGTGCAGGCCGATGCCCGCAACATCGACGCGCTGCGGCAGATCGGCGCGCAGGACTTCCAGGTGGCCGTGGTCGCGGTGGGCTCGCTGATCGAGGCCTCCGTGCTCATCACCGCGAACCTGGTCGACCTGAAGATCCCGCAGATCTGGGCGAAGGCCGTCTCGCAGTCGCACGGCAAGATCCTCGCCCGAGTCGGCGCGAACCACGTCATCTACCCCGAGCGCGAGGCCGGCGAGCGCGTCGCGCACCTGGTCTCGGGCCGCATGCTCGACTTCATCCGCTTCGACGACGACTTCGTGCTGGCCAAGATGTACCCGCCGAAGTTCATCCGCGGCGTTCGCCTGAACGAGTCCGGTGTGCGCACCAAGTACAGCGTCACGGTGGTGGGCGTGAAGAGCCCCGGCAAGCCGTTCCGCTACGCGGAGGCCGACACCGTGGTGACCAACCACGACCTGATCATCGTGTCGGGCACGAACAGCGACATCGAGCGCTTCGCAGGCCTCGACCGCTGACGCTCAGGCGCCGGCGGCGAGCTCGCGGGCACGGGCCAGCGCGGCATCCGTCGCCTCGGCGAACACCTCGTCGAGGTGCGCCTCCTGCAGCACGGCGACCGCGCGCTCGGTGGTGCCCTTGGGGCTGGTGACGCGACGCCGCAGCTCGGCGGGGTCCTCTCCGGATGCGTCCAGAAGCGCGGTCGCGCCGATGAACGTCTGCTCGGCCATCAGGCGGGCATCCGCCTCGGCGAAGCCCTTGCCGATCGCGGCCCTCGTGAGCTCCTCGATCAGAAGGAAGACGTAGGCCGGACCGGAACCCGAGATCGTGGAGAGCGCGTCGATCTGCGACTCCGGAACCTCGATCACCGCGCCGACGGTCTCGAACAGACGGCGCACGAGCGCCATGTCGTCCTCTGTCGCGGCAGCGCCAGCAGCGAGCCCGGTCACGGCCTTGCCCACGGTGGCGGGAGTGTTCGGCATCGAACGGATCACGTGCGCGTCGGCGCCGAGCACGCTCGCGAAGGTGTCGAGAGTCACGCCGGCGGCGAGGCTCACGACGATCACATCGGGCCGCAGCGAGGGCGCGATCTCCCGGAGCAGGTCGGGCACCATGACCGGCTTCACACCCCCCAGGATGATGCGAGCGGATGCCGCGGCATCCGCGTTGCCCTCGGGACGATCGGCGAGTGCGATGCTCGTCACGCCGGGCAGCGCGGCGAGCGCGGCCGCCTTCTCGGCGGTGCGGTTGGTCGCGGTGATCCCGTCCGTGCGGATGCCGGAGGCGACGACCCCCTGCAGGATCGCACCGCCCATCGAACCGGCGCCGAGGAATGCGAGGGAAGGGAGCGAGTCGGTCATGCCTCCATCCTCCCGCATTCGGCCGCCGTAGACTCGTGCCATGAGTGCATCCGGCGGCAGCAAGGCGATCATCGCGGCGTTCCTGGCGAACATGGGCATCGCCGCCGCGAAGCTCATCGCCTGGGCGCTGTCGGGCTCCGCCTCGATGCTCGCCGAGGGCATCCACTCGATCGCAGACTCGGGCAACCAGCTGCTGCTGATGCTCGGCGGACGGAAGGCCAGGAAGACCGCAGACCGCTCGCACCCGTTCGGCTACGGGCGCGAACGATACGTGTACGCGTTCGTCGTCTCGATCATCCTGTTCTCGCTCGGCGGCCTGTTCGCGATCTACGAGGGCGTCGAGAAGATCACCCACCCGCACGCCCTCGACCCGGTGTGGTGGTGGCTGCCGATCGTCGTGCTGGTGATCTCGATCGGCCTGGAGTCGTTCTCGCTGCGCACGGCGATGCGCGAGAGCAACCAGCTGCGCGACAAGGGCCAGTCCTGGTTCTCCTTCATCCGCCGCGCGAAGGCGCCCGAGCTGCCTGTCGTGCTGCTCGAGGACATCGGCGCCCTGACCGGTCTGACCTTCGCGCTGCTCGGCGTGGGCCTCACCGTCATCACCGGCAACTCGGTGTTCGACGCGATCGGCACGCTGATGATCGGCACGCTGCTGGTGCTGATCGCACTGATCCTCGGCATCGAGACGAAGAGCCTGCTGGTCGGCGAGGGCGCCACCGACGCCGACTACGACAAGATCGTGGATGCTATCAACGACGGCCCCGAGATCGAGAAGCTCATCCACATGAAGACCCTCTACCTGGGTCCGGACGAGCTGATGGTCGCCGCGAAGATCGCGCTCACCCAGAACAAGACGGTGCGCGAGGCGGCCGACGACATCGACGAGATCGAGAAGCGCATCCGCGCCGCAGTGCCCGTCGCGCGCGTGATCTACATCGAGCCGGACATCTACCGACCTGCGCTCGACCCCGAGCCGTCCACGGACGCGTTCGTCCTGAAGTCGGCGGACTGACGGCGTGCACCCGCTGCTCGACGACCTGGATCGACTGATCCGGGAGGACCCGTCACGCGTGCCCGCTCGGCTCGCCGAGCAGCCGGACCTCGCGCAGACCGTCGGCCTGATCGACCCGGTGACCGCCTCAGAGCACTGGGCACAGCTGTGCGCCTCGTCCGCCGGCACGGCCGGGCACTGGAACGCCGGTCCTGCGCGCGTCGCACTCGAGACCGCACCGGAGGTGTACGGAAACCTCAACGGCATCCCCGCCGAGGACAAGGATGCCGCCTGCCGCATCCTTCTCGAACGGATGCTGGCGGATGTCGAGCACCTGACGGCTGCGGCCCGCGAACAGCTCGGGCATGTCGCCGCCGAACTGCGCCGTGCGGCGCGGGCGCATCTGCTGTCGCTGTTCCTGGACGGCGCGGTCCCGCGCGCCGCCGTGTCCTTCGGCGACCCGGATGCCGCACGGCTGGTCGTCGTGCTGGCACACGGGATCGTCACCGACCTGGACAGCCTTCCGGAGTGGGCGCGCACCGCGCGCCGCATCCGATCGCAGGTGGCCGACGGCGCGAGCGTGCCGCACGACGCCGTCGCGGTGATCGCCTGGTTCGGGTACGACTCCGGCACGCATCTGACCGCCCTCGGCACCTCGCATGCGACCGTCGGCGCCGCTCGACTGGCCGGTCTGCTCGCCGGCATCCGGCACCGCGCGCCGGGTGCGCACGTCGCCCTGGTCGCCTATTCGTACTCGTCGACCATGGCCGGGGAGCTGATCGAGGGCGGCGGCGGACGGCTCGTCGACGACCTTTTCTCGATCGCTTCGGCCGGGATCACTGCCGAGGCCGCCGACGCGATCGAGGCGGACCTGTACGCGAAGGTGTTCCGGTTCCATGCGACGGAGTCGCTGGACGACGGCGTCGCCCCGCTCGGGCGGATGTCGCAGCATCCGATCGATCCGCGCTCGGTCCCCGGGGCGATCCTCTACGAGTCGGACGGCGGCCCGGTCGGCGGCCACCAGGGGATCGCGACAGTCGGGCACGCCTCGCACACCCCCGCGGACAAGCCCGACGAGCCCGGGTACTTCGACCCGCGCACGGAGTCGTTCCTGGATCTGGTCGCGACGCTGACCGCGTCGCTCTGACCCGACGGCGACGCGGTCAGCGACGGGCCTC
>JAITUD010000145.1 GCA_031286555.1 Microbacterium sp.
CGGTACAGGTTCGCCTCTTCCAAGGCGCGCAGAATCCCCGGAACAGTCACCGGATAAGTGTATTCCGGGCCGCCGACATGCGGGCGCGCCACCTGGCCGATACGGTTGCCCGATGGAACCCGTCGCCCTGCGCACCGACCGCCTCGTCCTCGATGCCCCGACGGAGGCCGACGTCGACGCGATCACGGCGGCATGTCAGGACCCTGAGATCCCGCGCTGGACGACCGTGCCCAGTCCGTACACCCGCGAGCACGCAGAGGGCTTCGTCGAGCTGATCGCGCAGTGGTGGGCCGAGGGCAGCCAGGCGATCTGGGGCGTCTACGTCGACGATGTGCTGGTCGGCGTCGTCGGACTACACCACATCACCGACAGCGTCGGCGGAGGTCATGCCGAGCTCGGCTACTGGATGGCCGCCGATCAGCGCGGCAATGGCTACCTGGTCGAGGCGTCGCGTGCCGTCGTCGAGTGGGCCTTCGCTGATCTCGGGCTCGCCCGCCTGAATTGGCGCGCCGTGGTCGGCAACGTGCCGTCCGCACGCGCCGCCCGCGCGCTCGGCTTCCGCTACGAGGGCATGCAGCGACAGGCCCTCACCAGCGAGCGCGGCCGCGACGACGGCTGGGTCGGAGGCCTGCTGGCCACCGACGACCGCACTCCGGTCGACTGGCCGGTGCTCTGAGACATGCCTCGCGGCATGGGAGCCCCCTGTACCGCGTCGCCCCACCCCGTCGCCTCACGCATTGATGCTCTCCCGGCATCAATGCGTGAGTCCCCTCCGATCCGCGCACTCACGCATTGATGCTCTGGGCGGATCAATGCGTGAGGGGCGACGGGGAACCCACAGGAGACCCCGCAGCGACGGACCGATGTCGTAGGCCCTCGCAAGACTGCGGCGATGACCGATACCAGCGTCCCCTCCACCCAGAGTCGTCGTTCCTTAGACACCTCGGGCTATATCCGACGGGCCCGGCGCCTCGCCGACCTCAGCCAGCGAGACCTCGGCGTCGCCGCCGGCATGCTGCAGTCCCAGATCTCACGGTTCGAGTCCGGACAGCGGCTCGGCGTCGACGACTTCTCGCGTCTCCTCGCCGTCGCCGGCCTGCGGATCGCGATCGTCGATGAAGACGGCGCTGAGGTGTTCCCGATGCCGGCCGACGTGCTCCGCGACCGTGCAGGACGTCGTCGTCCGGCTCACCTCGACTCGCACGCGTTTCCCGAGAAGCCCACCTTCAAGATGCTGCTGCGCACCGCCGAGCCGTGGACGGCCTGGCATCATCACCGCGCAGAACGCGACCGTCAACGCGATGAGACCGGCCGGGACGAGCACACCGAGCAGCTCACGGTCAGCGATGCCGCCGCGCGCAAGGCGGCCAGACGGACGACCAGACGCACGGGCGCGCGACGACAGCACGTGCTCCCCTGAACCGACGGGTCAGCGAGCCCGGCGCGCCGCCCGGAAGCCGTCGACCGCGAGCACCGCGAGGGCCGCCGCGAGGATGCCGTAGACCAGGGCGTCCGCGCCCTGCATCCGCTCGCCGAGCAGCATCGCGACCACGACGAGCAGCACCGGTTCGACGTAGCCGAGCAGGCCGAACACCGGCATCGTGAGCATCGATGACGCGGCGAGGTACAGCGTCATGGCGATCGCGCTCGCAAAGCCGATCGCGAGCAGACCGGCGACTTCGAGACCGGACTCCGGTGCACCGCCTGAGACGACGAACACGACCGCCACAGGAAGCATCAGCGTGATCTCCCAGCCGAAAACGATCGGGCCGTCCAGCCCGAAGCGCTGGCGCAGCACGAAGTACACCGCATATGGGATGCAGATCACCAGCGTCACCCAGGACAGCTCCGGCGTCGCCACCAGCTTCACCGTCACCGCGATCGCCGCGAGAGCGACGACCACCCACTGCAGCGGACTCACCGGATGCCGCATCAGGAATCGCCCGCACAGCACCAGACAGATCGGCAGCAGCAGGTAGCCGAGCGAGGTGTCGAGGGCGTGCCCGTGCATCGGCGCCCACATGAACAGCCACAGCTGCACGCCGACGATCCCGGTGAGCAGCAGCGACAGCAGCGGCATCCACCAGCGCGAGCGCAGTCGGCGCCACAGCGTCCGCAGTTCGCGACGAGCCGCCGGGTGCAGGAGCGCCGCGCCGTAGCATCCGAACGCGATCAGCACCCGCCACGCGAACACGACCTCGGCCGACGACGAGACGAGCCCCGCGAGCAGGAACATGCCGCCGAACAGGAACGACGCCACGATCGACGTCAGCACGCCGCGCGCCGACGAGTGCCGCACCGCCACGAAGGTCTCCGTTCTCCGCGGCATCCGACCGCTCCTCAAGGATACGGTCGGCGCCGGACTGTACGAGCGCGGTCCGTATCGTCTACATTGGTAGAAATAAACGACTCGTCAGGACCGTCCGAGGAAGGACACCCATGACCGCTCCTCTCGCCACCGGCAGCCCCCAGCACCCGCCCGTCCCCTTCGACGCCGAGGTCGACGCCCTGCTGGCCGCCATGCCCGCCA
>JAITUD010000346.1 GCA_031286555.1 Microbacterium sp.
GGCTGATGATCGCCTTCGGCGGCGGCGACCTGGTGTGGGAGGTCGCGCTGCCGGAGAGTTACGACTCCCCTGCGGCACCGTCCGGAGCATCCGTCCAGGTGACGCAGGGAATCGTCTCGGTGCCGGACGCCGGGGCGGGGCTCGTCTCCCTGATGATCATGACGGTCGTCGTCGCGGCGCTCGCCGGCATCGCCGCGATCGCCTGCTACCTCGTGCTGACCGCCGAGATCTCCCGCGGCCGCACGTTCTCGCGGCGGGCCGTTCGGATGCTCAGCTGGATGGCCACGATCGTTCTGCTGGGCACTGTGGCCTGCTACCTGCTCGACTCGGCGATCGGCCGAGGTGTGCGCGCTGCCGTCGGCCTCGACGAGGTTGGCGGCTCGACGCCACTGAGCTATTGGATGGGCTTCGCGATCTTCGCGGCGCTCGGCCTGATCACGTACGCGTTCCGTCGCGGAGCGGCGCTCGAGAAGGAGACGGAGGGACTCGTCTGATGTTCTCCGTCGGCACTGAGGACCTCGCGGCCGGGCTGTCACAGATCCTGCTCGTACTGGTCATCCTCGGCTTCATCGCATCGGTCGTCGGAGTCGGGGCACGGAGATCCGGGAACAACGCCATCGCCCTCACGATCGCCTCGTCCGTGTCATTCGGGTGGGTCGTGCTGTGCGGCATCGGCGTGCTGCTCGTCGGCTATCAGAACCTGTTCGCGCCGACTGTGGACGTCAGCGCGAACGTCACCGATTCTCGGCCGTCGGAGTTCGGCCCCTGTGACGGCAGCGTCCCCGCCGTCGACACGGCGACCGTGATCTGCGACTGGTCCGGCGGCACGACGCTGCAGATCGCCGGGCTTCCTCTCGGGCTGCGCTCGCTGCTTCTCCTCACAGCGCTGATCAGCCTCATCCTTATGGCCGTGCCCGGCGTCGCCGTGTGGCAGATCGCCCGGCGCGCCGAGGCAGGCGAACCCTTCGACCCGCGGGTGGCGCGAACACTCGGCGTACTTGCGATCATCGTTCTCGTGCTCGGAATCCTGCACGATGTGCTGGAGCCGATCGGACAGACGCTCGCCGCGCATGCGGCCCTCGGGAACGACGACGCATACGGGCCGCCGATGTTCGAGTTGACTGTGCAGTTCTGGCCGTTCGCCGCGGCACTCGTCCTGACGGCGCTGGCCGCCGTCTTCCGGCACGGCCACCGACTGCAGCGTGAGACGGTGGGACTCGTATGAACATGTTCCACCTCGGAGCGGTGACTGTCGTGCTGCTGGTCGTCGCCGTGATCCTGGTCTTCCTCTGGCAGCTCGCGCGGGGCCTGCTGGGCGACGACGAGAAGACCTATCGGTTCGTCCGCCGGATCGCTTCGGCGGTCGCGGTCGTGCTGCTGCTCTCGGCGCTCGGATGGCTGGCTGCCGATCTCATCCCCACGGCGGTCACGATGACGGTTCCGATGGAGAAGGTGTGGCCGACGCTTCCCGGAGCGGAGCTCGAGCCGAACGGGGCGACGATCGAGTCCTCCGGCGTCGCACTGGCCGAATTGACGATGAGTGGCGTGTCGTGGCCGACGCGGCTGCTGTGGGCCTTCGGACGCCTGGTGTCCCTCCTGCTGCCCGCGGCGATCGCTGTTCTCGTGGCGCTGGCGGCACGAGAGCTCGAGCGGGGCGCTCCCTTCTCCCCGGTGCTGGTGCGCACGACCCGGGTGTCGGCGATGATCGTGCTGGTCGCCGGCATCGTCGCCCCCGTGGCGAAGGGCATCGCCGGCTCGATGGCTTCATACCAGGCGCTGTTCATCCGCAGTGCGAGCTGGACCGGGTATCCCGACGACTGGCATCCCGACGAGTTCCTCCCGCAGGCGACGGTCTTCGTGCCCTTCGAGTTCTGGCCGATCGGTGTCGCCGTCGCTCTCTTCGCGTTCTCCGCGGTCCTGCAGCATGGACGACGACTGCAGAAGGAGACGGAGGGGCTGGTATGAGTCCCGCCGAGATGGATGATGAGGACACCGGCATCCACTGCCGGCTCGACGAGCTGCTCGCGGCGCGCGGAATGACGCTCACCGAGCTGAGCGCGCGGGTGGGTGTGAGCGTGGTGAACCTGTCGGTGCTGAAGAACGACCGGGCACGGGCCATCCGCTATTCGACTCTGCGCGCGATCTGCGATGCGCTGGAGTGCGAGGTCGGCGAGCTGCTGGTGCTCGCGCCGAAGGCGTGAGCACCGGTTCAGCGGTCACACGACCGGCAGGAGCCCGCGTTCCGCGAAGACCTTCTTCGCGACGAAGGTCGCGTTGAGAGCGCGCGGAAACCCGCAGTAGACGGCGGACTGCAGCAGCGCTTCGATGATCTCGTGCGAGGTGAGCCCGACGTTGAGCGCCGCGTTGATGTGCACCTCGAGCTGAGGCTCGCATCCGCCGAGTGCGGTGAGCATGCCGAGGGTGACGAGCTGGCGGTCCCGCGGTTCCAGCCCTGGACGCGAGTAGATGTCGCCGAACCCCCAGGCGACGACCTGGTGCGCGAGTTCCGGTGAGACGTCTCCCAGGGCGTCGACGGTGCTGGCTCCCGCAGTGCCGTCGATCGCGTCGAGCACCGCCTTGCCGCGCTCGAACCGCTGCTGTCGATCGCTGGTCTCAGTCATTCTCTGTTCCGTTCTGTCGTGACCCGTCCTGCGCGGCCAGGTCGGCTCGGTAGATGGCGATCTTGTCAGTGAGTGCTCTCTCGTGCGCGCGCAGCAGGGCGATCTGAGCTCGCAGCGCACCCTGATGCTCTTCGAGCAGCTGCATCCGCGACGCGACGGTGGCGGGGCCGCGCTCTCGAAGCCGGGCGTACTCGCGCATGAGCGCGACAGGCATGCCCGTCTCACGCAGCCGCAGCAGGAATCTGACCCACTCCACGTCGGCCGCGGAGTAGCGGCGCTGGTTGCCTGCGTTCCGTGCAACCGCGGTGATCAGGCCGATCCTCTCGTAGTAGCGCAGCGTGTGCCCGGTCACTCCGGTGACAGC
>JAITUD010000269.1 GCA_031286555.1 Microbacterium sp.
GCGCGCTGCCTTCAGCTCTGCGGTATCGGATGCCGCGGCGATCGCCGCCAGCGCGGCGTCGACGGCGGACTCCACCGCCTCCGGGGTGATCTGGGGTGTTTCGGGAGACTCTGACACGAGAACCGAGTCTACCGGCGCGTCTGCAGGCCCCTCACACGACCAACCCGAGCAGCAGCACGCCGACGAGGCCCACGATCGAGACCGCGCACTCCATCAGGCTCCAGGTCTTGAAGGTCTGCCCGACAGTCATGCCGAAGTACTCCTTGACCAGCCAGAAGCCGGCGTCGTTCACGTGCGACAGGAACACCGACCCTGCGCCGATCGCCAGCACCATCAGGGCGACGTGAGTGGCGCTGAGGTCGCCGACCAACGGTGCCATGATGCCGGCCGCGGTGATGGTCGCGACGGTGGCGGAACCTGTCGCCAGGCGGATGACGACGGCGACCAGCCAACCGGCGAGCAGCAGCGGGATACCCGAGCCGGCGATACCGTTGCCGATGACCTGTCCGACGCCCGAGTCGACGAGGGTCTGCTTGAAGCCGCCACCCGCACCGACGATGAGCAGGATGGACGCGATCGGGGCGAAGGCGGCACCGGTCTCCTTCGACACCTCGCCCATCGTTCGGCCGAGCGCCGTGCCGAGCACGATCATCGCGTACAGCGAGGTGATCAGCAGCGCCTGCAGCGGGGTGCCGATCCAGACCAGGATCTGCCCGAACAGCGAGCCGTCGACTCCGGTCGCCTCGACGACGGTCATCAGCAGCATGAGCACCACCGGCAGCAGCACGACCGACAGGGCGACGCCGAACGAGGGGCGCCGGCGCTCGTCCTCGCTCCGGTCGTCCACCGCGGTGAGCAGCTGGCTGGTCGCCTGGATCGGCACCCACTTGGCCATCGGCTTCGCGAGCACGGGGCCGGCGATGATCACGGTCGGGATCGCGACGATCAGTCCGAAGGCGAGCGTCAGCCCGAGGTTCGCCCCCAGCGCGTCGATGGCGATCAGCGGGCCGGGGTGCGGCGGCACCAGACCGTGCAGTGCGGACAGACCGGCCAGAGCCGGGATGCCGACCAGGATGACGGGCAGCTTCGCCCGCTTGGCGACCAGCATCACGATCGGGATCAGCAGCACGACTCCGACCTCGAAGAACAGCGGGATGCCGATGATGAAGGCGGCGAACGCCATCGCCCAGGGCAGCCTCTTCAGCGGCGTCTTCGCGAGGATCGTGTCGACGATCTCGTCGGCCCCACCGGACTCGGTGAGGAATCTGCCGATCACCGCGCCCAGCACGATCAGCACGCCCACACCGCCGACAGTGGCTCCGAGTCCCGCGGAGAACGAGGTGAAGGCATGCTCGAAGCCCATGTTCGCCGTGATCGCCATCACCGCCGCACCGAGCATCAGGGCGAAGAACGGATGCATCTTGACCCAGACGATCAGCACCACGATCACGATGATCGAGACGATCGCCGCGATGATCAGCTGCGTCGTGCCCGCAGAGGGCTTGATCGGATCGGCGAGCGGAAGGAGCCCGCCGAGCAGGGCTGATCCGGAACTCAAGGAAACGTGCATGACGAACTCCTCACTGCGGCGGGTCGGCCCCGACCCGTGCCGTACCGCACACGCTAGCGGACGGATAGGATCGGCCGCGAGAGGGGTGAGCAGATGGCGCATGACGACGTTCCGACGACCCGCAGCATCACGATCGAGGATGCTCCCGACCCGTTCGTCCTCGCGATCGACATCGGCTCGGGCTCGACCCGCTGCTGCCTGTACGACGCCTACGCACGGCCCGTGAAGAAGCGCATGGCCAAGGCCGATCACCTGTTCACCGAGGCGGCGGACGGAACTGTGGAGATCGACGCCGATCAGGTCACCGCCGAGGTCGCCGACCTGATCGGGCAGGTCACCGAGGGCATTGCGCCCGGCCGCATCCGTGCCGTCGTGATGGACACCTTCGCCTCGTCGCTGGTCTGCGTGGACGCCGACGGAAGCGCGCTGACGCCCTGTTTCACCTACGCGGACTCGCGGTCGGCACCCTACCTGGCGCAGCTGCGCGCCCGACTGGACGAGACGGCCGTGCACCAGCGCATCGGCGCGCGCCTGCACACCAGCTACCACCCGCCGCGGCTGCTGTGGTTGCAGGCGGAGTTCCCCGAGGTGTTCGCCCGCACGGCGAAGTTCCTCTCGCTGGGCGAGTACGTCTATGCGGCCCTCGCCGGTGTCGAGGGCGCCGCGACGTCGACGATGGCGTGGGCCGGCATCCTGAACCGGCACACCTGCGAGCTCGACGACGAGCTGCTCGCGGAGGTGGGGGTGGACCGCACGCGCTTCGCGCCGATCGTCGACCCCGACCAGCCGATCACCGACGTCTCCGCCGAGGTCGCGCGCCGCTGGCCGGCGCTCGAGGGCGCGGCGTGGTTCCCCGCCGTGCCGGACGGCTACGCGTCCAACGTCGGTGTCGGCGCCGACACCCCGGATGTCGCCGCTATGTCGGCGGCGACCTCCGGAGCCATCCGGGTGATCGTGGACGGCACGCCGGAGGTGCTCCCGGCGGGGCTCTGGGCCTACCGCGTCTCGCGATCGCAGTCCATCGTGGGCGGCGCACTGAACGACGTCGGCCGCGTGATGCTGTGGCTGCAGTCCACGCTCGCACCGGCGCCGCTGGAGGCCATCGAGCAGACCCTCATCGCTCCCCCGTCCGCGGGCACCCCGCTCATGCTGCCGTTCCTCACCGGCGAACGCGCCACGGGCTGGGCCGGAGACGCGCGCGCGGTCCTCACCGGTGTGTCCTCATCGACCGCCCCGCTCGATCTGTGGCGCGGAGCCGCGGAGGGGGTCGCGGTGTCGTACGCGCGGGTGTTCGCGCAGCTCGTCGAGGCGAACCCCGGCGTGCAGAGGGTGATCGCCTCCGGCGGAGTGACCAGCCACTTCCCCGGCCTGATGCGCATCGTGGCGCAGGCCATCGGGTTCCCGGTGCAGGTCGTGGACGTCAAGCGGGTGACCATGCGGGGCGCTGCCGTGATCGCGCTGTCCGTCCTGGAGCCCGATCGTCCGATGGCGCAGATCCCGCCGACCGACCCGGTGCTGCCGGATCACGCGGAGAAGGCGTACTACGCCGATCTGCGCAAGCGGTTCGCCACGGCCTACGACGCGGTGATCGCGCCCTAGCCGGCCATCCGGCCGCGGACTCAGAACGACGACGAGTCGTGCTTGCCCGCGCCCTTCTGCAGTGCGATCGCCTCGGTGAGCGTCGCCTCGTCGTCGGCAGCCGGATCGTGCGGCTGCCCGAGCCCCTGGACCTTCGGCGACCGGGAGATGCTCTTCTCCACCCGGTATGCCACGAACGACAGGATGAGGCACATCGAGATGTAGAACACCGCGACGACCAGCCCCGCCTGCAGCAGCGGGCGACCGGGCTGCGAGCTGAGGTACTTCGCGTAGTAGAGCAGCTCGGGGTAGGTGATGATGAAGCCGAGGGCGGTGTCCTTGAGCGTGACGACCAGCTGCGCGATGATCACCGGGAGCATCGCCCGCACCGCCTGCGGCAGCAGGATGAAGGTCATCACACCGCTCTTTCGCAGACCGATCGCGTAGCCGGCCTCGCGCTGCCCCTTGGGCAGGGCCTCGACGCCGGCGCGCAGCACCTCCGCGAGCACCGAGCCGTTGTAGAGCACGAGTCCGATCACGACCGCGAGGTACGGCGTCATCTTGAAGGGGAAGTTCGGAATCGAGTTGATTCCGAAGTAGAAGATCATCATCATGACCAGCACCGGCACCGCGCGCAGCAGTTCTGTGATGATCATGATCGGCACGCGCACCACCGCGTGGTCGGAGAGACGCCCGATCGCCAGGGCGAAGCCGAGGATCAGGCTGCCGACCGCGGCGGTGAGGAAGGCGCTGACTGTGGCCCAGAGCGCATCCAGGAGGCCCTGCCACACCAGTGTGTAGGTGAAGATGTTCCACCGAGCGGCATCGAACTGCCCCGTCTGCCAGAAGCGGTAGACGACGAAACCCACTGCGAGAAGCACGAGCACGACCGTGATCACGCCGAGGATGCGGTTGCGCAGTACCGCTCGGGGGCCGGGGACGTCGTAAAGGACGGAAGCGCCGCTCATCGTGCGATCCTCCACTTGTTCTCGAAATGCCGCTGAAGCAGGCTGAGCAGGAACACCAGGACGATGAACACGAGCGCCACCCAGAGCAGGATCTCCATCATCGAGCCAGGCCTGTTGGAGTCTGCAATGGTCGCGCGCAGCGTGGCCAGCTCTGCGATGCTGAAGCCCGCAGCGACCGTCGTGTTCTTCAGAAGCGCGATGAACACGCTCATCATCGGCGGAACGACCGAACGGAACGCCTGCGGCATGACCACCAAGGTCATCACCTGACCGAACGTCAGGCCGATCGCGCGTGCCGCCTCGGCCTGACCGACCGGAACGGTGTTGATGCCCGCGCGGAGAACCTCGGCCACATAGGTGGCCGTATAGATGCCGAGCGCGATGATGCCCAGCGTCATGAAGGACAGATCGGGGAGGTCGAGCTTGGGGTACCCGAAGACGAAGAAGAAGAAGACCAGCGTCAGGGGGGTGTTGCGCACGAGGTTGACGTACACCGCGCCGACTCCACGCGCGATCGGCACCGGCGACACTCTCATGGCGCCCACCAGCGTGCCGAGGACCAGCGCGATCACTGCACCACCCAAGAAGAGCCAGATGGTGTTGAGGATCGCGATCCCCCAGAGATCAAGATTGCCTGTTATCGCTTCCACGTGCGTCTCTCGTCCACGAATGCGGGTGATCGTCGTGGGGGGGGGGGGGGGCCCCCCCCCCCCCCCCCCGGCCGACTCGGCCGCGGGGGGGGGGGCCCGCACGCCCCCCCCACC
>JAITUD010000287.1 GCA_031286555.1 Microbacterium sp.
CACACACCGCGGGAGTCCCGAAGGGACTGCTGTTCTACTACTTCCCGACCAAGCAGGACCTGCTCGGGGCGCTGCTCGAGGAGCGGCTCGGCACAGATGCACTCGACCCGGCCCCGCTCACGGTGCGGGGCGATCCCGTGCAGACCCTGTTGAACATCGGCGACCACGTCATGCACGACCGTGCGGCGTCCGACGTCCTGCGCGAGATCATCTGGCACGAGTCGCACACTCGTCCCGAGGTGAGCGTCGCGCTCGCCCGCTACCGGCATGCGCTGCACGATCTGGTCGAACGCGCGCTGCGCGCGAGCATCCCCGGCAATGCGGACGAGCATGCTCTGCGAGCGGCGGCGGACGCGTGGGCAGCGACCATCACCGCCCGACCGCTGGAGGCCGGGCCTGGTTCACGTCCTCATCTGCACGAACCCGCGAGCCTGCGCGCGATCGCTCGGCTGCTCACGGCCGGGCTGCTCCTGTCACCGCCGAACCCGGCGACGGCATGACAGTGCCCGGAGCGTCTCCGCCCCGGGCACCGTCGAGTCACTGCATCCGCGGGATCACTGAGCGGCGCGCTCCAGCACCAGTTCGCGCACGCGGGCGGCGTCCGCCTGGCCCTTCATGGCCTTCATGACTGCGCCGATGATCGCGCCGGCGGCCTGCACCTTGCCGTCCTTGATCTTCGCCATCACGTCGGGCTGCGCGGCCAGGGCCTCGTCGATCGCGGCGATCAGCGCGCCGTCGTCGGAGACGACGGCCAGGCCGCGGGCGTCCACGACCTCCTGCGGGGTGCCCTCACCGGCGATGACGCCCTCGAGCACCTGACGCGCCAGCTTGTCGGTCAGCGTGCCGGCGTCGACCAGCTGCTGCAGCGCCGCGACGTTCTCGGGGCTGACCAGCTCGGTGGCCTCCTTCTCCTGCGCGTTGGCGAGGCGGGTGATCTCACCGGTCCACCATTTGCGGGCGGATGCCGGCGACGCGCCTGCCGCGATCGTCGACTCGACGACCTCGACCAGGCCGCTGTTGCGGACGTCCTGGAACTCCAGGTCGGTGAAGCCCCACTCGGCCTTCAGACGGCGACGACGAGCCACGGGCTGCTCGGGCAGGGCCGCGCGCAGCTCCTCGACCAGCTCGCGCGGCGGGACCACGGGCAGCAGATCGGGCTCCGGGAAGTATCGGTAGTCGTCGGCATCCGACTTCGGGCGGCCGGGCGAGGTGGTGCCGGTGTCCTCGTGCCAGTGCCGGGTCTCCTGCGTGATCGTGCCGCCGTCGGCGAGGATCGCCGCCTGGCGCTGGATCTCGTAGCGCACCGCGCGCTCCACGGAGCGCATCGAGTTGACGTTCTTCGTCTCGGTGCGGGTGCCGAGCTTCTCCTGGCCGCGCGGACGCAGCGAGACGTTCGCATCGCAGCGCAGGTTGCCGCGCTCCAGCCGCGCCTCGGAGATGCCGAGGGCACGGACGATGTCGCGGATCGCCGAGATGTACGCCTTCGCGTACTCCGGGGCGCGGTGCTCAGCGCCGAAGATCGGCTTCGTGACGATCTCGACCAGCGGGACGCCGGCACGGTTGTAGTCGACCAGCGAGTACTCGGCGCCCTGGATGCGACCGGTCGAGCCCATGTGGGTGAGCTTGCCGGCGTCCTCCTCCATGTGGGCGCGCTCTACGGGGATCGTCACGAGCGTGCCGTCCTCGAGCTCCACCTCGACCGAGCCCTCGTAGGCGATCGGCTCGTCGTACTGCGAGATCTGGTAGTTCTTGCCCAGATCCGGGTAGAAGTAGTTCTTGCGAGCGAAGCGGCTGGACTCGGCGATCGAGCAGCCCAGCGCCAGGCCGAGACTGATCGACGAGCGCACCGCGGTGGCGTTGACCACCGGCAGCGAACCGGGCAGACCGAGATCGACGGGGGCGATGAGCGTGTTCGGCTCGGCGCCGTGGAACTCCTCGTTGGCCGGGTTCGGGGCGTCCGAGAACATCTTGGTGCGGGTGTTCAGCTCGACGTGCACCTCGAAGCCGAGCACCGGCTCGAACAGCTCGAGGGCCTTGTCGTAATCCATGAGCTTGACGGTGGCCATCAGCGGGCTCCTCCGAGAATCGGTGCCTTGTCGAGAAGGGGTGCGCCCCACGAATCCAGCAGCGCGGCCTCGAGGCCGGCGCCGACGCGGTACAGACGGGCGTCCTCGTGAGCGGGGGCGAGGAACTGGATGCCGACCGGCAGACCGTCCTCGGCGGCGAGGCCGGAGGGGATCGAGATGCCGGGCACGCCGGCGAGGTTCGCCGGGATCGTCGTCAGGTCGTTCAGGTACATCTGCAGCGGGTCGTCGATCTTCTCGCCGAGCTTGAACGCGGTGGTCGGAGCCGACGGAGTGGCGATGACGTCGACCTGTGCGAACGCCTGGTCGAAGTCGCGCTGGATCAGCGTGCGCACCTTCTGCGCGCTGCCGTAGTACGCGTCGTAGTAGCCGGCCGACAGGGCGTAGGTGCCCAGGATGATGCGGCGCTTGACCTCGGGGCCGAAGCCGGCCTCACGGGTGGCGGACATGACGTCCTCGACGGTCGCGGCACCATCGGGAGTGACACGCAGGCCGAAGCGCACCGAGTCGAACTTCGCCAGGTTGCTGGATGCCTCGGC
>JAITUD010000365.1 GCA_031286555.1 Microbacterium sp.
GTCGCGTTCGCGCTGCTCATCGGGCCGATGGTCCAGTATTTCCTGCGCCTCTTCGCGGTGCGCATGCCGGCGGACGAGACCGCGACCGACGAGGCCCCGGGGCGCACCAGAGGGCCTCGCACCGATGAGATCCCCGTGGTCGGCTGAGTCGTGGACCTCTGGGAGATGCGTCGCCTCGAGCGCGGCACCGTGACACTGCACGACGCGCGGCGGGAGGAGCACCGCACGGTGCGGCTCGAGCCGTTCGAGATCGGCGTCTTCGCCGTCACGCAGGAGCAGTTCGCCGAGGTGCTCGGCGTTCCGGCGGCGCATCCGCGTCATCCGGCATCCGACCTCAGTTGGCTGCGCGCGATCAGGTTCTGCAACGCGGCCTCGGAGTGGGAGGGACTGGACTCGGCCTACTCGTTCGACGGCGAGGACGTCACCTGGCATGTCGACAGCGACGGATACCGGCTCCCCACCGAGGCGGAGTGGGAGTACGCCTGCCGGGCAGGCTCGGCCGGGCCGCAGTACGGTCCGCTGGCCGATGTCGCCTGGACCGGGGCCGACGGCGTGCGCACTCCGCAGGACGTCGGTCTTCGGCTGCCCAACCTCAACGGTCTGTTCGACACGCTGGGCAACGTGTGGGAGTGGTGCTGGGACCTGCTGGACCCGGCTCGCTACGACGATTACCGGGTGTTCCGCGGCGGGGGCTTCGCCGACGACGCCTGGGGTGTGCGGGCCTCGGTGCGCCGTGGCGGCGCGCCCCGCATGCACCACGACGACGTCGGGATGCGACTCGCCCGTGGCGGTTTCGACGCGGTGGACGAGGCACAGGGCTGGTCGGCTCGCACGGATGTCGAGCGCGGCGGACGTGGCGGTGCGCGGCCGTTCGGCTGGACTCCGCGGGGCTGAGACTCAGGCCCTGGTGCGGATCATGTACCGGTTGGGGTCCTCCGACGGCGCGAAGCCGTACTGTGCGTAGAGGCCGTGCGCGTCGGCGGTGGCCAGGATGATCCGCTTGATCGGCGTCTGCTCGATGTCGGCGACGACGCCCTCGACGAGCAGCTTGCCGACGCCGTTGCCGCGCTCGGCCGGGTCGACGAACACGTCGCACAGCCAGGCGAAGGTCACGGCATCTGTGACGACGCGCGCGTACGCGACCTGTACGCCCTCGCCGTCGAGCACGGCGTAGTTGCGGGAGCCGTCGATCGCGGCATCCTGCGTCTCGCGTGCCCGCCCCTCGGCCCAGTAGGACTGCTCACTCAGCCAGGCGTGCACGCGGTCCCGGTCGATGTCGGCATTGTCTGAGGAGAAGCGATATCCGGTGGCCACGCTTCATCCTAAGAGCCGGAGAACCATCGCGGCTCGTCACCGCTCAGGGGTGGGCGTGTCGATGAGATGCCCGGCCGAGATCTCGAGCGCCGTGTCCGGCACGATGTCCAGCTGCACCGGCCAGGAGCCGCGGTCCAGACCAGGCAGGATGGCGGCGTACATGGTGCGGGCGACGAGCGCCCCGTTCGTCGAGTTCGCGTTCCAGCTCACCGACATCGACGCGTAGCCCTTGGCGGGAATCTCGATCCGCACAGGCCCGGGGTCGGTGGCCATGTAGGAGGAGCCGGGCTCGACCTTCACCGGCAGCTCATGGCCGTTCTGGTCCGCGAAAGCGACGTCCGCGTATCCCTCGAGGATGCAGGGGGCCTCGCTGAAGTTCATCAGCTGGACCTCCTGCACGCGGTGACCGAGGCCTGCGTCCGAAGCGCCGATCAGCAGAGCGGCGCGCTCGCGCGTGCACCAGTCGTCGTCCAGATCAGGGCGGTCGACGCCGGGTGCGGCTGTCGGAGGGGGAGTACCCGGTGTCTGCGGGTCGGGGTACGCGCCGTCCGCGACCGAGAGCCCCTGCGCCTCGGCGCTCTGCTGTGCGATCTCGGATCGCGAGGCCGACGTGCCCCCGACGCCGATCACCGCGAACAGGATCAGCGCTCCGAGAAGCGCGGCGGCGGAGGTGGCGATGCCGGGACGCCCTGGCGCGCTTCCGCGCATCCGCCGGGCGAGCAGCACCGCGGGGACCCAGCCCTGCACGACGCCCCAGTACGCGCCGCTGAGGGCGGCGTCGACGCCGGCGCCCGTCAGCGCGCGCCAGCCGGACTTCGGCATGTCCGCGAGCACCGAGGTCGCGTCCGTTGCCAGGCCCAGCACCGTGCCCGCGAGGATCACGGCGAACCAGATCGCTATGCCGGGCCGGCGACGCGCACCGTCCACGCGCAGCACGAAGAACACCGCGGTGATGATCAGGGCGGCCGTGGTGAGGAACGCCAGCACCGACCAGGGCATCGGCCACGAGAACCGGGCGGAGCGCTGCGGCCCGATCGCCAGGACGCTGAGCGCCCGCGAGACGTAGACGTTGGATGCTGCGCTGACGTACAGCCAGCCGCTCAGCATCCACAGGGCCGCCGCCAGTGCGCCCGCGCCCAGCGCGGCCTGCCACCAGCGCGACGAGGAAGGCGTGGGAGCGACATCCGATCCGAGGTAGCCGTTCGTCATCGTCGCGGGCGCTCCGGGTCGAGCCCCATGCGGATGCGGGTGCGCTTGCGCTCGATGCTGATGAAGGTGATCCCGAGCGCCCAGAGCGGGA
>JAITUD010000377.1 GCA_031286555.1 Microbacterium sp.
TTGATGAAGCCCTTCTCGAAGTCGGTGTGGATCACGCCGGCCGCCTGCGGGGCCTTGTCGCCCTTGTGGATCGTCCAGGCGCGCGCCTCCTTCGGACCCGCGGTGAGGTAGGTCTGCAGGCCGAGGGTGTCGAAGCCGATGCGGGCGAGCTGGTCCAGACCCGACTCGTCCTGCCCGGTCGAGGCCAGCAGCTCCGCGGCATCCTCGGGGTCGAGGTCGATGAGCTCGGACTCGATCTTCGCGTCGAGGAAGATGGCCTGTGCGGGGGCGACGAGCTCGGCGAGCTCGGCCTTGCGCGCGGCATCCGTCAGCACGGCCTCGTCGACGTTGAAGACGAAGATGACCGGCTTCGAGGTGAGCAGGCCCAGCTCCTTGATCGGGGCGAGGTCGATGCCGCTGGTCGAGAGCAGCTGGCCGCGCTCCAGCGCGTCCTTCGCGGCGGACGCCGCATCGAGCACCGAAGGATCGGTCTTCTTGCCGCGCACCTCCTTCTCGAACCGCGGGACCGCCTTCTCGAGCGTCTGCAGGTCGGCGAGCATGAGCTCGGCGTTGATGGTCTCGAGGTCGCTCTTCGGGTTGATCGCGCCGTCGACGTGCACCACGTCGTCATCGGCGAACCCTCGCACGACCTGGGCGATCGCGTCGGCCTCGCGAATGTTGGCGAGGAACTGGTTGCCCAGCCCCTCCCCCTCACTCGCGCCGCGCACGATGCCGGCGATGTCGACGAAGGACACCGTCGCGGGCAGGATGCGCTCGCTGCCGAAGATGCCGGCCAGCGTGTTCAGCCGCGGGTCGGGCAGGCTCACCACGCCGACGTTCGGCTCGATCGTCGCGAACGGATAGTTCGCCGCGAGCACGTCGTTCTTGGTCAGCGCGTTGAAGAGGGTGGACTTGCCGACGTTGGGCAGGCCGACGATACCGATAGTGAGAGCCACGGGAGTCGATTCTACCGGGGCCGCTACTCCAGCCGTTCCCAGTGCCCCTCGGAGACCACGCTGACGTCGGCGCCCACCACTCGGATCGCGGTCTGATCGTCGATCGCGTACGCCGGGCCGTCCATCCCCTCCGCCCATTTCCGCGCGTGCGCACGGGTGTTCTCGGGCAAGGTCGGGTGATCCAGGTGCGGGAAGATCGAGAAGTCGACGAGGCCGAGCGTGCGGTCGCCGGTCTCCGATCCGTCCCAGGACACGAACTCGGGACCGATCCGCGGCGTCATGACCATGCTGCCCGCGCTCAGCCCGACCCAGACCGTCTCGGACAGGCGCGGGAGGACGGCCAGCAGCCCCGACTTCCGGATCCAGTGCGCCAGGTAGGTCGCATCGCCGCCGTCGACGAGCAGGGCGTCGGCGTTCTCCACCCACGGCACCCAGCGCTCCCCGGCCATCGACGGCAGCGCGGTGAGCTCGAGCAGGCCGACGGACTTCCAGCCCAGCGCCGTCATCGAATCCGGCCCTCCGACGCATCGCAGCGTCAGTTCCGGACCGCACTGCGGATGCCCGTATTGAGCGGTCGGGATGTACAGCGCCGACGACTCCTCGATCGGCCTGCCGAGCAGCTCGACGAGGGCCCCGCGGATGCTCGGGTTGGTGATCCCGCCCGAGGTCAGCAGCAGCTTCATGGTGCGCCGCGACTCAGCCGCGCACCGCGCGGAAGGCCGCCGTCACATAGGGCAGGTCGATCGTCTGATCGCCCACCACGCCGAGCTCGTCGAACAGGTCGTGCATGCCTCGCTCGATGCCGGCCTTCTTCTCGTCGGACGCCGTGATGATGTAGCTGCGCGACCGCGCCATGTGCAGCAGCTGCTCGCGGTTCATCGTGCGCGTCCACTCCCAGCGCTCCGACTCGACCTCGCCGAAGGGCGCGGCGATCGTGGGTCCGTCACCGGAGATCATCTCCTCTGCGGGGCTGCCGCTCATGATCAGGGTGAGTCGGCGCACCCAGTCGACGCGTTCGTCGCGCACGTTCCAGATCAGTCCCAGCGCACCACCGGGCCGCACGACCCGGCCGATCTCGACGGATGCCGGCACCGGATCGACCCAGTGCCAGGCCTGCCCCATCACGACGGCGTCCAGCGAGGCGTCCGGCAGCGGCAGCGATTCGGCCGTGCCGATGAACGTCGGCACCTGCGGGGACTGCACGTGCAGCGCGGCCAGCATCTCGGCATCCGGATCGACGGCGACGACCTCGCCGTCGGCGGCATCCGCGAGCACTCGGGTGAGCTTGCCGGTTCCGGCACCGACGTCGGCGACCCGGCGCGCGCCCTCCGGCAGCTTCTCGAGCATCCACGCGACAGCTTCGAAGGGGTAGTCCGGGCGGCCGGCCTCATAGCTGCTGGCCGCCGTTCCGAAGGATGTCGCGCGCTCGCTCATGCTCATCTCGCCAGCCTACGGCGCGCCTCGGGCACGCGCGAGAGGCGGAAGGAGAGAGTGAGGACGTGGCTCTGGATTTCACTGCGATCGACTTCGAAACGGCGAACTCCAGCCCGGCCTCCCCTTGCCAGGTGGGTCTCGTCCGCGTCCGCGACGGCGAGGTCGTCGATCAGACCGGATGGCTGATCCGACCACCCGCAGGGTACGACGACTTCCAGGAATGGAACGTCCGCATCCACGGCATCCATCCGGAGGATGTCATCGGCGCCCCCACCTGGGAGGCGCAGATCGACCGGCTGCACGCCTTCGCCGGCGGCGACGTGCTCGTCGCGCACAACGCGGGCTTCGATCTGAACGTGCTGCGCCGTTCCTGCCAGGCGACCGGGCTGGATGCCCCGCCGTACCGCTCGCTGTGCTCGCTGGCCGTCGCCCGCAAGACCTACACCCTCGAGTCGTACCGGTTGCCGAAGGCGGCCGAGGCCGCCGGGTTCGGCGATTTCCCGCACCACGACGCGCTGGCGGATGCCAGGGCATGCGCTCAGATCGTCATCGACGCCGCCCGCCGCGCCGGCGCGGTCGACATCGAGGCGCTCTCCGGTGCGCTGAGCGTTCCCGTGGTGGAGTTCGCTCCCCTCCTCGCGGAGCGCGCCGCGGCCTGAGCGGGTCTGCGCGGCGATGTCGGAGGCCACCGGCATCATGTCAGGCATGGATGCTTCAGCTGTCGCCCTCGCGCTGATCGCGCTGCTCGTCGGCGCCGCCGGCGGCTGGTTCGTCGCACGCTCCCGCTCGGCGGCCGCGCTCGCGCGCACGGAGGCCGAGGTCGCCGCGCTGCGCGATGACCGCGACCGGCAGTACGACCTCTACCGCGACGCCGTCGAGCACTCCCGCGCCGAGCAGCAGGCGGCCGCAGAACGCGCACAGCGTGAGAACGCCGTGCTGACCGCGATCGCACCGGTGCGCGAGAGCCTGCATCGGATGCAGCAGACCGTGACCTCACTGGAGCAGGACCGTCAGGTGCAGTTCGGCACGATCAGCGAGCAGCTGCGCCTGGCGCAGGAGTCGGATGAGGCGCTGCGCGCCACCACGGAGACACTCGCCGGCGCTCTGCGCTCGACCGCGACGCGCGGCGTGTGGGGCGAGGCGCAGCTGCGCCGGGTGGTCGAGGCCGCCGGCCTGACCAGGCACGTCGACTTCGACCTGCAGACCACGATCTCCTCCGATCGTGGCCAGGGCCGCCCCGACATGGTGATCCGCCTCGCCGGCGGCGCCTCGATCGCGGTCGACGCCAAGGTGCCGCTGGACGCCTATCTCGAGGCGAGCGCGCTCGGCCTGAACGCCGACGAGGGCACCCGGCGTTCGCTCATGCAGAAGCACGTGAAGGCGCTGCGCGCCCACATCGACGCCCTGGCGAAGAAGGCCTACTGGTCGGGGCTCGAGGCCGGCCCCGAGTTCGTGATCTGCTTCCTGCCCAGCGAGTCGCTGCTCGCGGCTGCGATCGATGAGGATCCGACTCTTCTCGAGCACTCCTTCGGCAAGAGGATCGCCCTCGCCTCGCCCGTAAACCTGTGGGCGGTGCTGAAGACCGTCGCCTACACGTGGTCGCAGCAGGAGGTGTCCGATGAGGCGCGCACGCTGCTGAATCTGGGCACCCAGCTGTACGACCGGCTCGGCACGCTCGCCGGGCACGCGGACGACCTGCGCCGCGCGCTGGAGCGCACCGTCGACAGCTACAACAAGTTCGCCGGCTCACTGGAGAGCCGTGTGCTGGTCACCGCCCGTCAATTCCCCGGCGTCGACCAGTCGGCCCTGGGCGCACCGGCCAAGCCGGTGCTGACACCGGTGCGACGGTTCACTGCGGAGGAGCTGCTGGAGGGTGCGGACGACGAGCCCGGGATGCGCTCCGACATCGGAGAGCTGCGGGTCCGTCTCGACCAGAACGAGGGGTGACGCCCCACGCGAGCAGGATCAGGCGCTTCCCGGCACCCACCACAGCAGGGCGACCACGATGCCCGAGGTCGCGAGGAAGGCGCCGATCATCCACCAGACGCTGACCTCGTGGCCCTCGTCCAGTCGCTTGCGGAACAGCACGTCGGCGCGACGCGCCGGATCGACCGCAGGAGCCTGACCAGCCGGAGAAGGTGTCGAGACCTTCACAACCGTGCCCTCAGGCAGATCACTGACCCGCAGGATGCGACCGGTCTCGGTGGTCACGGTCGCGGCAGGGGCAGCCTTGTCGGTCTGATCCTTCTGCGATGTCATCGTGCGTCCTCCTCGTTCCGACCGCAGACGCGCGATCGTGACCCGCCCATTCTGCCAGGCGCGCCTGGAAAAGTCCGTACCGGCGGCCGTTTCAGAGGCTCAGAGCCACTTCGAGACGAGGTGTTCGGACGAGATACGCCGCAGCGTTCCGGATGCTCCGCGCAGCACCACGCTCTCGGTGTAGACGTACCCGCCCTCGCGGCGCACACCCGAGACGAGCTGTCCGTCGGTGACGCCGGTGGCGACGAAGAGCGTGTTGTTGCCCTTGACCAGGTCGTCTGCCTCGTAGACCTTCTCCATGTCGAGCCCGGCGTCGATTCCGCGCTGGCGCTCGGCGTCGTCACGCGGCCACAGCCGGCCCTGGATGTGCCCGCCGAGCGCCTTGATGGCGCACGCGGTCACGATGCCCTCCGGGCTGCCGCCGACACCGATGCACATGTCGGTGCGCGCGTTGTGGCGGGCCGCATTGATGCCGCCGGCGACGTCGCCGTCGCTCATCAGGCGGGTGACGGCACCGGCCTCGCGGATCTCGGCGATGAGCTTCTCGTGACGCGGACGGTTCAGCACCGAGACGACGATCTCGTCGACGGGCTTGTCCATGGCAGCGGCCAGACGGCGGATGTTCTCGCCGACGGGCAGACGGATGTCGACGACGCCGACGCCGGCGGGACCTGTGACGAGCTTGTCCATGTAGAACACGCTGGAGGCGTCGAGCATGGTGCCGCGGTCGGAGACGGCGATCACCGAGAGCGCGTTCTGCCGTCCGGCGGCGGTCAGCGAGGTGCCGTCGATCGGGTCGACGGCGATGTCGCACTCCGGACCGCTGCCGGTGCCGACCGTCTCGCCGTTGAACAGCATCGGGGCGTTGTCCTTCTCGCCCTCGCCGATCACCACGCGGCCCTGGAAGTGCACCGTGCCGAGGAACGCGCGCATCGCGTCGACGGCCGCGCCGTCCGCGGCCTCCTTGTCGCCGCGACCGATGTACGGCACCGCGCGGATCGACGCGGCCTCCGTGGCGCGCACGAGTTCGAGTGCGAGGTTGCGGTCGGGACGAAGGGGGCTGAGATCAGCAGTGAGGCTCACCATGCCGGTCAGCATAACGACGCGGACGGGCAGAATCGGCGAGTTTCACGCTCTCTCAAGCGAAGGAAATTCTGTTCTTAACATCCATGAAGAGCGGGGCGATTTCCGAGCGCTTCACGGGGAAAGCATCCGCGCTCCTCCCCGGCTAAAGTGAGGCTGAACCCGCTCATCGATCGCAGGAGTTTTCATGCCCGTTGCCACCCCGGATCAGTACGCCGAGATGCTCGATCGCGCGAAGGCCGGCGGTTTCGCCTACCCCGCGTTCAACGTCTCCAGCTCGCAGACGATCCACGCCGTCCTCCAGGGACTGACCGAGGCCGGCTCCGACGGCATCATCCAGGTCACCACGGGCGGCGCGGACTACTTCGCCGGCCAGACCGTCAAGGCCCGCGCCACCGGCGCCCTCGCGTTCGCCAAGTTCGCCACCGAGGTCGCCAAGTCGTACCCGGTGACCGTCGCGCTGCACACCGACCACTGCCCGAAGGACGCCCTCGCCGGCTTCGTGGAGCCGCTCATCGCGGCATCCGAGGAAGAGGTGAAGGCCGGGCGCAACCCGATCTTCCAGTCGCACATGTGGGACGGCTCGGCCGTGCCGCTCGCCGAGAACATCGAGATCGCCAAGGAGCTGCTCCCCCGGATGAAGGCGATCAACGCCATCCTCGAGGTCGAGATCGGCGTCGTCGGCGGCGAGGAGGACGGCGTCCGCCACGAGGGCTCGAACGACGCCCTCTACACGACCTTCGCCGACGTCGACCAGGCCGTGCAGGCCCTGGGCCTCGGCGAGCAGGGCCGCTACATCGCCGCCCTCACCTTCGGCAACGTGCACGGCGTCTACAAGCCGGGCGGCGTGAAGCTGCGTCCCGAGCTGCTCGGCGAGATCCAGCAGCAGGTCGCCGCCAAGTACAACACCGGCGCGAAGCCCCTCGACCTGGTCTTCCACGGCGGCTCGGGCTCGACCGATGAGGAGATCGCGCTCGCGGTCGCGAACGGCGTCATCAAGATGAACGTCGACACCGACACGCAGTACGCGTACACCCGCGCGATCGCCGACTACATGTTCAAGAACTACGACGGCGTCCTGAAGGTCGACGGCGAGGTGGGCAACAAGAAGGCCTACGACCCGCGCGCCTGGGGCAAGGTCGCCGAGACGGCGATGGCCGCGCGCGTGATCGAGTCGACCCGCCAGCTCGGCTCCTACGGCCAGTCCAAGAGCTGACCGGAGTCACCGGCACGAAGACGGATGCCTCGGACCGCACGGTCCGAGGCATCCGTCGTTCCCGGTCAGCCGCGGATCAGGGTGCCGTCGGCCTTCAGCACCCACCAGATGCCGCCGACGCCCTGCCCGTTCACGTCGCCCGCGCCGGAGTCGCCGGCGAAGGTGTACAGCGGCCAGCCGTCCAGGGTGACCTGGTGCTTGCCGTCGGGGGTGTCGATCGTGCCGAGCTTCCCGGTGACCCCGTCCGCCTTCGGCGCGGCCTGCGCCGAGAGGATGGGAGGCCACTTCGCCAGGCACTCGCCGGTGCACGCGCTCGTGGTCGTCCCCTGCGTGTCCTTGTCGTACATGTAGGCGGTCATCCCGTTGCCGTCGACGACGATGTCGCCGAGCGACGTGCTCGCCACCTTGAGGGCGGTGCCGGATGCCGCGGGCGCGGATGCTTCGGACGAGGGCGCCCCGTATCCGGAGTCGGTTCCCGTGCCGGAGGTCGAGCCGGACGATCCCCCGGTCCCGCCGGAGCAGCCGGCCAGCAGAAGTGCGAGGGCGATGCCGCCGATCGCGAGTGCCTTGCGCATGATGTCGTCCCTTCATCCGGCCTCGGCGAGGCCTCTCCTCGTTGAACGAGACTGCGAGGGAGATGGTTCAGTCGAACTCGTGCCGCACCATGACCGTTCCGGCGGCATCGAGGATCTCGATCGAGCGGATGTCGGATGCGGCGAGCGCCGTCCCCGCCGACAGCTTCGCCGCCGCACCCGGCTTGACGTTCCAGGTCGACAGGGTGGTGGTCTTGCCGTCCACGCCCGTGACGGCGAGCACGTACTTGGCCGCGGAGAAGCCGTAGCCGTCGTACTCGCAGACCAGATCGAGCTTCGTCCCCCACGGCACGGAGGTCAGCGCCACCTCGGCCGACACCGGAACGCCGCCGACTGGCTCCAGAGCGATCGCCTCCACCGGCCGGGGCATCAGCATCGCGACCGAGACGACCACCCCGACCACCACGGCCGCGGCGATCCCGCTCGCCCAGGCGCCGATGCGGCGCCGACGGCTGCGCCGCGCCCGGGCCGCGGCGAGCACCCGCACGGGTCCGGCATCTGCGGCATCCTGTGCAGCGACCGACTGCGCCTCGTCCGCACTCAGCCGCGAGAGCAGCGACACCGTCGGCCCCAGTTCCGCCACCGCGGCACGGCATGCGGCGCAGTGCGCGAGGTGCTCCTCGTACTCGGCGCGCTCCGCGGCCGAGAGCGCGCCCAGCGCGTAGGCCGCGTCCCATGTGGCGTACCGCTCGTGATCGACGTTCACCGCGTCACCCCTCTCTCCTGCAGGGCGAGCCGCAGGGCTCGCAGTCCGTAGTGCATCCGGGACTTGACGGTCCCCTCCGGGATCCCGAGCTCCTTGGCCAGCTCGCCGACGCTGCGGCCGCGGTAGTACGCGGCGATGACGACCTCGCGATGCTCGGGGCTCACCGCGGCGAGTGCGTCCTGGATGAGCAGCGCGTCGAACAGCCGATCCGTCTCGTCGTCGGAGGCGCGCTCCGGCAGGTCGGCGACGGCGTTCTCGTGCCGGTGCCGCGCGCTGCGCGCGTCGTCTATCACGATGTGCCGCGCGACCGTGAACATCCAGGCGCGCGAGGTCGCCGGGTCCTGCTCCAGCACCCGCGGTGTGCGCCAGGCGCGCAGCAGCGTCTCCTGCACGACGTCGTCGGCGGA
>JAITUD010000359.1 GCA_031286555.1 Microbacterium sp.
TCGACGTGCGGATCGCTCATGCCGGGCTGACCTGGATCTCGGTGACGGGCAGGGTCGAGTCGGCGCCGAACGCGAGGGTCGACGGACCACGGCCCGACGCGATCAGCTCGGCGGCGAGCGCGGCGATCATCGCCCCGTTGTCGGTGCACAGGCTCAGCGGAGGGATGCGCACGGTGACGCCCGCGGCCTCGGCACGCTCGAGGGCCACGTCGCGCAGCCGGCGGTTGGCGATCACGCCGCCACCGAGCAGCAGCCTCGGCACGCCGAGGTCCTCGCAGGCGGCCAGGGCCTTGGTCACCAGTACATCGACGACGGCCTCGCGGAAGCTCGCCGCGACATCGGCCACCGGGATATGCTGCCCCTCGGCCTGCGCGCGCTCGATCCAGCGCGCCACGGCCGTCTTCAGACCCGAGAACGAGAAGTCGTAGCGGTGCTTCGCCATGTCGGACGCCCGGGACAGGCCGCGCGGGAACCGGATGGCCTTCGGGTCGCCGCCCTCAGCGGCACGATCGATCTGCGGTCCGCCGGGGTACGGCAGACCGAGCAGCCGGGCGACCTTGTCGAAGGCCTCCCCCGCGGCATCGTCGACGGTCTCGCCGAGCAGCTCGACATCGGTGGTGAGGTCACGCACGTGCAGCAGCGAGGTGTGCCCGCCGCTGACCAGCAGCGCGATGGTCGGGTACTCGAGCGGTTCGGTCTCGGGGGTGAGGATGTCGGCGGCGATGTGCCCGACGAGGTGGTTCACCGCGTACAGCGGCTTGCCGAGGGAGACAGCGAGTCCCTTCGCGGCGCCGACGCCGACCATGAGCGCGCCGGCGAGGCCGGGCCCGCTGGTCACGGCGACCGCGTCGAGGTCGTCGAGCGAGATCTGCGCCTCGGCGAGGGCCGTCTCGATCGAGGGCTGCAGCTCTTCGAGGTGCGCACGGGCCGCGACCTCGGGCACGACGCCGCCGTAGCGGGCATGCTCGTCCATGCTCGACGCGATCGTGTTCGAGAGCAGCGTGCGGCCGCGGACGATGCCGATGCCGGTCTCGTCGCAGCTCGTCTCGATGCCGAGTACGAGGGGTTCCCGGACTGTCAGGGATTCAGGCATCCTGCGCCTTCCGGTTCAGTTCGATCTTCATGATGATCGCGTCGACGCCGCCCTTGTAGTACCGCGGACGGCGGCCGATCTCGGCGAAGCCCTCCGACAGGTACAGCGCCTGGGCCGCCTCGTTGTCGTCGCGCACCTCGAGGAAGGTGTCGCGCGCACCGCGCTCGCGTGCCGCATCGAGCAGCAGGCGCAGCATCCGCCGCCCCCTGCCCTGCCCGCGGAACGCGGGGTCGAGCGCGATGGTCTGGATGTCGGAGTCGGGTGCGCCCCGCAGGGCGCGCACGCCGCCGTAGCCGACGATGCGGCCGTCCTCCTCCTCGACGAGGTAGTGGTTGTGCTCGCTGGCGATCTCGGCGGCCATGGTCTGCTCACTCCACGCGTCGTCGGGGAACGAGGAGTTCTCGAGGGCCATGATCGCGTCGAGGTCACCGGTTCCGGCGGCGCGGATCACAGCCGCACCTGCTTCGGCACCTTCACATCGGGATGCCGCAGGTACAGCGGCTCCTCGCCCGCGAGAGTGCGCCCGGCGGCGAGCGCGGCGGCGCCGACCCTGGCGAGGGCTGCGGCGTCGATCGTGGTCACGACGACCGTGGGCATGTCGAACTCGGCATCCTGCGGTTCGAGGCGGGTCGGCTCCACCAGGAGCGGGATGCCGTCGGCATCCGTTCCCTCGAAGACGCTGACCGCGATCTCGCGGCGGCGCGCATCGGTGACGATCGCGAAGCGGTCGTCGCGGCCCTGCGCGAGCGCGGCGGCGTAGTGGCTGGGGACCGGGATGACCGGGATGCCGCGACCGAGCGCGAAGGTGCGCGCCGCGGCGATGCCGATGCGCAGGCCGGTGAACGGTCCAGGGCCCATGCCCGCGACGACATGCGTGATGCCGGGACGGTTCACGCCCTGCAGCAGGTCGCCGATCACCTCGGCGTGTCCGAGGGGGTTGGCGCTGCCTGCATCGGCGACGGTCGTGCCGTCTTCGGCGACGACTGCGACGGCCGAGCCCAGAGAGGTGTCGACGGCGAGGATCACGCTGTCCAGCGTAGTCGGGGCGGGATGAGAGAGCTCTGCGCGGCGCGTACCTCAATGCCCGACGGCGAGGCACGGGTTGGGTACGGTCATCGCATGAGCTACGAGACCGCGTCCCTGCTGCTGACCGACCCCGATGCCACTGCCGAGCAGTTGCGCGAGGCCGCGGCCTCGCTGCGCGGCGCGTTCGAGTGCGCGGAGCACACGATCGGTCTGCTGCCGGGTGGCGCCGACGACGTGATGGTGCGCGCCTACCGTGCGGCGGCGGATCGCGGCTCGGTTCCGGCGATGCTCGAGCTGGGGGCGCTCTACGCGTCGGGCGCCGTCGCTCCCTGGGCTCCCTACCCCGGCAAGGACGTCCCTCAGGCGATCGAGCTGCTCCGCCGTGCGGATGCCGCCGGCTCGCGCGAGGGCGCACTCGCCTGGATCCGCACCGCCTACTTCGCCCGCGACGACGACGCAGAAGAGGCCGCTGTCGATCGTCTGACCGATCTCCACGACGATGACCGGCAGAACGCGGACGTGCTGCTGCTGGTGGGCTACTTCCTCAGCCAGGGGTACGGCTTCGAGCAGAATCGGCCCGCTGCGCTGCCGTTCTTCGAGGCCGCGGCTGCGCACGGGAATGCGGATGCCGCCTTCGAGCTGAGCATCATCCACTCGACCGGCATCGGAGTGCCCGCCGACCCCGCCGCCGGCGTGGAGTGGACCCGTCGCGCGGCCGACCTCGGCAGCGCCCGCGCCCAGTCGAACCTCGGCGGCATGTTCGCGACGGGACAGGGCGTCGAGAAGGATCCGGCTGCGGCGGTCGAGTGGTACAGCCGGGCCGGCGAGAACGGTCACGCCAGGGCGGCGTTCATCGCCGGGGTGATGCTGCTCCGCGGAGACGACGGTCTCAAAGCCGATGCCGCTGCGGCGGCGGAGCAGTTCGCCACCGCCGAGGAGTTCGGCTTCGACGTCGACGACGCGCTGGAAGGTCTCGGCATCAGTCGCTGAGCGCGAGAAGCCCGGCTCAGGCTTCGGCAGGGGCGATCGTCACGATGCGAGGGGCGTCGGCGTCGAGCTCCTCGTCGGCGAGGTCGTCGTCACCGCCGACCGGGCGCTCGAGCTCGATGTCCCACCAGGCATCCGTGACGGCGGCGGCCATCGGCCGGCCCCACTCGATCACGACGACGGAATGGGCGAAGTCGATGTCGAGGTCGTCCAGCTCGTCGGCGGAGCTCAGCCGGTAGGCGTCGACGTGCACCAGCGGCGCTCCACCGACCAGAGACGG
>JAITUD010000509.1 GCA_031286555.1 Microbacterium sp.
CGCAGACATGAGCTGGAGTGGTTCTACGAGGGTGGGGCGTCGGCGATCTTCCCCGACCTGTGGGAGGACTACCTCGCGCAGATCCCGGTGCTCGAGCGCAATCGCCTGATCCAGGCCTACCACCGCAGGCTCAGCGATCCCGACCCCGCGGTGCACGTGCCGGCGGCGGTCGCCTGGACGCGCTGGGAGGCGTCCACCGTCACGCTGCGACCGGATGCCGCTCAGATCGCGTCCGCCACCGCGGCGGAGCACGCGACGGCGTTCGCGCGCATCGAGAACCACTACTTCCTGCACGGCGGATGGATGCGGGAGGGGCAGCTCATCGAGGACATCGGCGTCATCCGGCACATCCCCGCCGTCATCGTCCAGGGCCGGCACGACGTGTGCACGCCGATGATGACGGCCTGGGATCTGCACACGGCTTGGCCCGAGGCGGAGTTCGTCGTGGTGGACGATGCCGGCCACTCGGCATCCGAGCCGGGCAACGCCGCGGCGCTGCGCGCCGCGACCGACGGCTTCCGGCCCTGACCCCCGAGCCTGAGCGCGCCCTCCGCCCCGGCTCCTGAGCGCGCCCTCCACCTCGGGTCCTGAGCGAGCCCTCCCGCTCAGTACGGCGCTCGTCGCTGCGCTCCTCGCTCAGGATGCGGTGAAAGGGACGGCCCTCAGGCGCGCAGCGCCGCGAGCAGCGTCTTCACGAGCGTGCCGATGCCGCCCTCGGCGCGGAAGCGGGTCAGGCCCTCGCTCACCGTCGCCGCGGTACGCGAGCTGACGAACCACGGCGGCTTCGGCAGGATCGTGATGCGACCACCGCCGTTGGCGACGGGCAGTGACCTCGGGAAGGGCCGGAAGGGTCCGCGCACCACCGAGCGCTCCACGCCGTCGAGCAGCAGCGCGTTGTGCACGACGCCGAGCCCGCTGCCGACGTCCTCGATGGTGTTGCCGGGGAACGCGCCCCAGGTCATCGTCGGCGTGATGAACCCGAAGGCCGTCCAGGTGTTCACGGCGATCGAGCCGTAGTGCAGGTCGGCGATCGCGCGCCCGAACCCGCTGCCGAGCTTCTTCTCGGTGCCCGGGTCGATGATCACGTTGGCGCCGAGTGTGCCCTGCAGCTTCTCGTTCGCGTGCGCGACCGCACCGTCGAGGAACTCCTGGCCGAGGCCCGGCAGCTCCTCCACGCCCAGCACGGGGGCGAAGTACTCGGTGTTCTCCAGCGCCGTCGCGTCGTCGTCGGCGCCGATCTCGACCAGCAGACGATCGGCGAGCTGCAGCGCGTCGGGGTAGTCCCCGGCGGCCTGCGACATCCGGGCATCCGAGTTCGGGTACCAGATCGGGCGATCCGGAGCCGCGGCGTACGCGCGGCGCAGCGCTGCGCGGAACTGCTCCTTCTGCGGCCAGTCCGCCGACATCAGGACGACCTGACCGGCGATGCAGTTGTGGCCGCAGTTCTGCAGCCGCATGGTCGCGACGTGCTCGGCCTGGAAGGTGAGATCGGCGTCGGACCATTCGCCCGGCACGACGATGATCGGCGAGACGCCGCCGAGCTCGGCCGTGATCGGCTTCTTCAGCTGCGGGCGGTTCTCACGGCGACGGCGCTTCGCGTCGCGACCCCAGACGATCGCGTCGAAGGTCGCCGCGGAACCGGTGATGTGCACGTGCACCAGGTCGTCGTGACCGGTCAGATAGGCGCCGGCCGCAGGGCCGCCCTTCACGATGCGCAGCAGGCCCGGCTCGATGAGTGGCGCGAACGCCCGCTCGTACACCGGCACCAGGGCGTCCTGTGTGGGGTTGACCTTCAGCAGCGCCACGCGGTTGTGCGCGAGCATCTCGTACAGCACGTCGAGCACGGGGATCGAGGTGATGTTGCCGGCGCCGAGCACCAGTCCGACGCCGCCGTTCTCGCCGGGGGAGAGCTGGCCGAGGCCGGCATCGCGGCGTGCGGCGTTCGGGGTGATCCCCGGTTCGAGCCAGACCTGTCCGGTGAAGCCCTGCAGCAGGAACTTGTCCATGCCGGTCAGCGGGAACGCGTCGACGGCGACCCGTCCGCCGGGTGCACGACCGAGACGGATGCCGTCGAGCGCTCCGCGGCCCTCGGCGATCTTCGTGAGCGTGTCGATGTAGGCGTCCAGCGCGCCGAGCACGCTGTACGGGCCGCTCAGCCACTCCTCGCCTCGCAGCGGGTGCGCGGCGTTCAGGCCCTTGGACTCGGCGGCGACGAGCGCCCAGTCCTCGACGTTCGCCGCGGTCGCGGTGCGCACCGCGCGCAGCAGCGTCGCGCGCTGGGCGACGGTCAAGGCCGCCCACGTGCGCGACCCCGCCTGCAGGTCGCGGATCGCGGCGTCGAGTCGCTCGCGTTCCGTGTCGTCGAGGGCGGATGCCGCGGGTGCGGCCTTCTTCGCAGTCGCAGCAGAAGTCATCGTCGTCTCCTTCGGGGGCGTCGTCTCAGCCTACGCCGCGGTCCCGCCAAGCGTGAGACCGAGTTTCAGAGTTGCATTCACTGAGCGTCCTTCGTCACTTCGTCTCGCTTCGCTCGCTCAGTACGGCGCTCGTCGCTGCGCTCCACGCTCAGGATCCGGGCAGCTGAGCCCGCACCCTGAGCGAGCGAAGCGAGACGAAGGGCGCCCACGACCAAGTCAGATCAGCGAGAGCTCGCGCAGCTTCGACTCGACGTCGGCGTTCGACGGCTCGACGTGGTGCGAGGCATCCGGGTAGAGCACCACGGGGATGTTGGTGCGGCCGGAGATCTCCTTGGCGACATCCGCGGCTGCCGGGTCGGCGACCAGGTCGACGTAGGTGTACTCGACACCCAGCTCGTCGAGCTGCTTCTTGGTGCGGATGCAGTCGCGGCACCAGTCGGCGCCGAACATGGTGATGCTGTCGGATGCGGGAGTCGTCATGCTTCCAGCGTAAGGCCGCCCGGCTGGGCGGGCGCCGTGCCCGCCCAGCCGCTCAGAGCACCTTGGACAGGAAGTCCCGCGTGCGGGCCTCCTTCGGGTCGTCGAACAGCTCCGCCGGCGCGGAGCTCTCCACCACCTTGCCGTCGGCCATGAAGACCACGCGGTCGGCGACCTCGCGGGCGAAGCCCATCTCGTGCGTGACGAGGACCATGGTCATGCCCGACGCGGCCAGGTCGCGGATCACCTGCAGCACCTCGCCGACCATCTCGGGGTCCAGCGCGCTGGTGGCCTCGTCGAAGAGCATGATCTCGGGGCTCATCGCCAGCGCACGGGCGATCGCCACGCGCTGCTTCTGACCGCCGGAGAGGGATGCCGGGCGGGCATCCGCCTTGTCGGCGAGACCCACGCGCGTGAGCAGCTCGAGGGCGCGCTCGCGCGCCTTCGCCTTGCTGAGCCTGCGCAGCTCGGTGGGGGCGAGCATCACGTTCTCGAGCGCCGTCATGTGCGGGAACAGGTTGAAGTGCTGGAACACCATGCCGACGCGCTGCCGCACGGCATCCAGCTCCTTGCCCTTCGCCGTGGCGATGTTCTCGCCGACGATGAGCACCTCGCCGCTGGTGACCTCCTCGAGCCGGTTCAGGCAGCGCAGCAGGGTGGACTTGCCCGACCCGGACGGGCCGATCACGGCGATGACCTCGCCGTTGGCGACGGTCAGGTCGATGCCGAGAAGCACCTCGTTCTTGCCGAACGACTTGTGCAGGTCGCGCACCTCGATCGGGTTCCCGGTCGTGGACACCGGACGCGTGTATGCGGGTTCGCTGTTCGTCATGGTCATCCCCTACTTGTTGAACTTGCGGTCGAACCAGTTGGAAAGCACCGTGAGCAGCCAGATCACGATGAAGTACATGGCACCGACGACGATCCAGATCTCGAAGGACCGGAAGGTCGACGCGATCACGATGCGGCCCTGGTAGGTCAGCTCGGCGAAGCCGAGCACCGACAGCAACGAGGTGTCCTTCAGCGTGATGATGAACTGGTTGATGAGGTTCGGCGTCATGATCTTGAACGCCTGCGGCATCACCACGCGGCGCATCGACGCGCCCCAGCCCAGGCCGAGCGAGCGCGCGGCCTCCATCTGGCCGGGGTCCACCGACTGCACGCCGCCGCGGACGATCTCGGTGATGTACGCGCCCGCGTTCAGCGAGAGCGTGATCACACCTGCGGTGAGCGCGTCCAGCGGCTGCCCGGTGACGGCGGGGACCCCGAAGTAGAAGAAGAACGCCTGCACCAGCACCGGGGTGCCGCGGAAGATGTTCACGTACGCGCTGGCGAGGAACCGCACGAAGCCGTTCGCCGACAGCTTCATGATGCCGAACAGGATGCCGAGCACCATCGCGAACACGATCGACAGCGCCGTCGCGAGCAGCGTCAGCAGCAGGCCCTGCATCAGCGGCGGGAACGAGGACTGCAGCAGCGCCCAGAACGAGTTGTCCGTGGCCTCCGCGTCGTCGATGGCCAGGTAGCGGTCGATGATCTGCTGGTA